>NZ_JUNW01000002.1:0-463 GCF_001075675.1 Streptococcus oralis | reverse complement strand
AAACCAAAGTTTCAGGGATAGCACTGCAACCCGAAGAGTCAACGACTCAACCTGATTTTCATACCAATGTTCGATTATATTTTAACATTGACAAGTCAGTAAAGTCAAGTTATCGGTTGCGTGGTAGCTACAAATACCCTGAAGATGTGGACATAAGGACTTTAAATAAGTATGCGGATGCTTTGCAACGGTCAGCACAACAATATTTAGATAGATTTGCCAATCAAAAAATCATCTACGCTTTTAACGAAGATAACCAACTGAACGCTCTGTCACCAGTCGCCCCATGTTATCCTCTCGATATTTATACTTTACTATAACTTACTGAGGGAATCAACTTTAAAAGCATCAAAAAGCCCTTGACCGAAGTCAAGAGCCATCTAACACTGGGGGCGAATTGTTCAATCGCAATTTCAGTTCTTTAGAAACCAAAGTTTCAGGGATAGCACTGCAACCCGAAGAG
>NZ_JUNW01000024.1:0-1701 GCF_001075675.1 Streptococcus oralis | reverse complement strand
TTGTTTTTACTTTTTTGTGCGTCAACCTAAAAATATTTTTGATGAAATTTACCAAGAGACAGCAAAAAATTATTTGGGCCATTATAACTTCAAAGACTTAAAAAATGTGACAGTAAAAAATCGAAAGCTTTATGATTCGAATATGAATGAAACGGATAAGTATGAATCAATAATAACATACGATGATTCTTCTCTTGGAAGCGATGTGAAGAATTTAGAACTACGGTTTAATTTTGATGGTAGTAGTAAAGGGGTAAATATTTGGTTTGAAAGATATGCTAACTCAGGAGAAAAAATTAACTTTGTTATTCATTACGAATTTAAGAAAAAAGTATTAGTTAAAAAAATTCTGATTTATGAAAATAGATCGGAAACTTATATCGAAGACGAGGCCCAAGTGAAATCCTATCTAGAGCAGTACGGTATCACTGCCAAGGATTTGGATTTTTATTACGATGAAATCGTTAACCAGAAAGTCTTGAAAGACTGGTGTTCCATCTATGACAGTAAGTATTCACCAAGCAACTATGGCGATGTCAAGATTGAAACCCAGTGGGAGAATTGGTGATAGGCCACGCAGACTTTACCCACCAGTCCATCACTATGGCTACTCATCTAAATCCTGGCAGCTTTCAGTTATCCGACGTCTATGGTGGTAGAGAGAATGTCAGAGATCTTTCTGGATGGGAGGGAGACACGACTAAAAATGCTACGGATATGAAACCAAGCATTGGCGAGGATGATTACAAGGCAGATTTGGACTCGGTCAATCTTATCGGCCGTATGCAACAGGGGCAATCCTATGCCCAAGCCACATCTTCCTATTATGCTGACCTTCAAAAGGATTCGACTCTTAGAGAAAGAGAATTCTTAAAAAATAAAGATTGGAAAGAAGTTAGAAGAGTACTATTTATGCTAGTATCCTTCCATTAGAGGTTATGGAAAAAGGGGAAGATGCCATTAAAGCATATATCGAAAGTAACTATCCAGGTGTATCTAAGTTTTTAAACCGCTTGGAAGCCGTGGCGGATTAGGAGGAAGTCTATGAAGAAAATACTAGGTGTTTTAACAATAGTTGTATTACTTGTATCAGTTTCTCTTTACTTCTTTATGCATCAACCTAAAAATATTTTTGATGAGATTTACCAAGAAACTGAGAAAACCTATCGGTCAAATAATATTTTAAGAAATATAGAAGGTTTTGAAATCGATGATGTCTGGCCGAGTGATGGAGATTATTTTAAATATAGCCCTTTAGGAAAGTATAAGACTCTTCCAGAGGATTATCTTGAACTGAGAGTTGGATTTAATTTTGAGAAAGCGTATAGTAAACTGTTTGTTTCATTTGAGAGAAAAATAGCTGATGGTACGAAGCTATGGATGGTCAACAAATATAATCCAAATACTAAAACAATCACAAAGTCAATTCAGATTGTAATATCAGGAAATGAGGATAGTTATATCGAAGACGAGGCCCAAGTAAAATCCTATCTAGAGCAGTATGGTATCACTGCCAAGGATTTGGATTCTTACTACGACGAAATCGTCAACCAGAAAGTCCTGAAAGATTGGTGCTCGATTTATGACAGTAAATACTCGCCAAGCAACTATGGTGATGTCAAGATTGAAACCCAGTGGGAGAATTGGTGACAATATGAAGAAAATCCTAGGCCTAGTAGCTTTATTCGTGATAATCGTATC
>NZ_JUNW01000023.1:0-355 GCF_001075675.1 Streptococcus oralis | reverse complement strand
CACAAGGAGTTTCATCTTTTTCACTAGGATTTTAGCCCGAGCTCAAATCAGCTCTCTGATTTCAGAGGGCTTTTTATGTTGTCACCTTACCTCGATATACTCAAGTATTATCTTTGGTTACGCTTCTTAGCACTGTAAGGTAAAATAAACCAAATCATCTCCCTTCGGGGAGATTTTTTGTTTCACTAAAATTTTTATACAATCTTCGGCTCATCGCCTAGTCTATAAACGGTTTATCCGGCAAGAATCATGATGCTAAGGGCGTTAAAAATCCGTATGAAAATAGGGAAAGGAAACAGTGTTCGATGAACACAAGGAGTTTCATCTTTTTCACTAGGATTTTAGCCCGAGCTCA
>NZ_JUNW01000022.1:0-35655 GCF_001075675.1 Streptococcus oralis | reverse complement strand
TGAGCTTTTCAACTCTTTCTATTATACCTACTTTTCAAACTTTGTCAAGGACTTTTTTCAACCTATACAAATTCTTGGAAGACGGTAGAAAGCTCCCTCAATAGTGCCTTGCGCCCTCTGAAGATTTCTCCTCCCATGAGACGGTCCACTAACTCTTGTTTTTCCATACTCTGCTTTGATTTGTAATTCTTTAGAAGTTCGTGAAAGAGATAATAATCATCCAGTCTCAGTCCTTTTTCTCCTAGACGATGGCTAATCTCACTCACCTCTTCATAGGGTTCTTTGTCAAAACGGCGCTTGTGGCTTTCCTGTTTACGGATGTAATCTAGGATACGATTTCTAAACTTTGTTTTAAAGCAGACATAAAGTCGATGGCGCTCGCCCTCTAATAACTCTGGATTACGGCTCACCAGCTCATACAGACATAACATGCCTTCCTGGTCCCAGTCCTCTTTCTCCCATAGATGCAAATGATAATCTTTGCGACACTTATGAACGATTCCCTTGCTTTCTTCATATAAGTCTTTTAGATTCATAGACCTCTCCTTTCTGCATTTAGTTTAGCAAAATGCGCGAGCCCCTGGGTCTACTTCCTCTATTTTATACTTCTTCCTCCCTCAACAGCACATAAAAAGAGAGGCAAAGCCTCTCTGGGGTTATAATTCTGCAATTTGGTTGAGATTCACTTCTGCAATCGTATCATTACCAAACATAGAGATAATCATCTTCACTTTGTTGTTATCAATTTCAGTAATTTTCCCTGTGTAGTCTGCAAAAGCGCCATCAATGATGCGGACTGTCTGGCCAACTTCAACATCAATATCGAACTCTTGAACAGTTTGTCCCATTGAAACCAGAATATCACGGATTTCTTGTTCCAAAAGTGGAGTTGGTTTTGATCTGTTACCGTGTGAGCCGACGAATCCTGTTACGTTAGGTGTGTTTCGAACGACGAACCATGCTTCATCGGTCATGACCATTTCTACAAGGACATAACCTGGAAAGCGATTCTCTTCAACTTCCTTTTTCTTTCCATTTTTCTCAACTTGCACGGTTTGTGTTGGAATCTCAACGCGTAGAATATTATCTAACATGTTATACGTTTGCGCACGTTGCAATAGATTTTCTTTTACCTTATTTTCATAGCCAGAATAAGTTTGTAGAACAAACCATCCCTTGTCAAAACTATCCATGATATTTCCTTTCATACATATATAGAAGAAAGCTAGCAGAACTTCTCCGCATTTCTTCTAAAAAATGTTAATAAATCGAATCAAACCTGAAACAATCAACTGGTCAAAAATATAAATGATGACCACAAAGAAGGCTGTGTATTCCATAATAGAGCGAAAATCTCTCCAGCTTTCTTTGCGAGTTGGCCAAGTTGTTTCTTTAAGAAGTTTAAAAATATCCTTAATAAAACCCATCGTTCTCTCCTATCTCGTTTCTCTATGTGTCGTATATTTTCCACAATGTCTACAAAATTTATTTACTTCTAGTCGTGTTGGCTTGGGGTTCCCACTAATTTTGATTGAGTAATTCCTTGAACCACAAACTGCACAAGCTAGGCTTGCTTTTTTTAGTGCCATAACGCCTCCATCTTATCTATTATAACAAGAAACCTAGGCTTTGACAAGCCTCTTAACGAAATAGATTAAGGATTGAGTCCCATATTGTCTGGGCTTTTTCTTTTATCTTGGCTTCTGAAATCGCCCGACCTGCTTCATCTACAAGATTTTGAGCACGACTACGAATATCTCCTATCGGATCCTCAGACTGGTTTGTCTCATTTTCAACGGCCTGCTTTTTCGTATTTTCTGGTTCAATCCCATTTTGTTTATAAGCATTCTCAACTGTAAAAGTGCTACCTGGAGTGTAGGGCAAAATGGTATTAGCCATACTTCTAAAGACATGGGCTGCTCCATTTGAGGTCGAACCTGCTAGATAATGACTCTCATCTGTTGTTGGGAAACCGAGCCAGTGGCTGATTACAACATCTGGAGTATAGCCAATCACCCACTGGTCACTGGTATATTCTGGGTTGAAAACAGCTTCAGTCGTACCTGTTTTACCAGCCATAACGTAATCCGCTGGTGACGAACTAATTCCTGTACCATTGGTAAATGTTCCTAGCATCATACTGGTCATTTTATCAGCTACCGACTTATCAATCACTCGTTTTTGGGAATTTTTATGACTCTTTATGACCTGACCGCTGGCATTCTCAATACGAGTGATGAAATGTGCTTCAGGCATTAGACCTCCATTGGCAAAGGCTGCATAGGCTTGCGCCATCTGGAGAGGATTCGTCTCCACACCTCCACCAAGAGCAACTCCAAGAACTCGGTCAACTTTTTCCATATTCAGGCCAAATCTCTCCCCAGCGTCAAAAGCTTTGTCAATACCTAATTCATTTACAGTCGCAACTGCCGGTAGGTTGAGTGATTCCGCCAAGGCCTGATACATAGGCACTTCTGGAGATGTCTTAATGCCCGCATAGTTGTCTACTTGATAACTGTTGTACTGCATCGTATGATTGTCCAGTTGCTTGTTCAAGGCCCATCCTGCTTCTACTGCGGGTGTATAAACAACTAAAGGTTTAATGGTTGAGCCTGGGCTACGCTTAGACTGAGTGGCATAGTTAAAATTGCGGAAGCCTGGTTTGTCATCACCAGCTACACGACCAACAACTCCACGCACTCCACCAGTCTTGGGTTCTAGAGCGACACTACCCGATTCTGCATGCGTTCCGTCTTCTGCTGTTGGAAATAGCGAAGTGTTTTCATAAATAACCTGCATGTTTGCTTGGTAGTTTTGGTCAAGCTCTGTGTAGATTCGATAGCCGTTGTTGACAATCTCTTCTTCTGTGAGATTGTACTTGGAAACCGCTTCGTTGACAACTGCATCAAAATAGGACGGGTAACGATAATCCGAAACTTTGCCTTCATACTTATCTTGCAGTTGAGAAGCCATATCTACTCCAGCCGCTTCGGTCTCTTGATTTTTATCAATATAGCCCGCTGCAACCATATTTTGTAATACAGTATCCCTACGGTTGGTCGAAGTTTCAACAGAATTTAATGGATTATACAATTCTGGTCCCTTGAGCATCCCTGCTAGAGTGGCCGCCTGATCAAGCGTTAGCTGTGAAGCTGATACACCGAAATATTTCTTACTTGCATCTTCAACACCCCATACCCCATTTCCAAAGTAGGCGTTATTGAGGTACATAGTAAGGATTTGCTCCTTGCTGTATTTCTTTGTCAACTCTAAGGCAAGGAAAAACTCCTTGGCCTTCCGTTCAACGGTTTGGTCCTGAGAAAGATAGGCATTTTTCGCCAACTGTTGAGTGATGGTAGACCCCCCTCCAGAACGACCCGCTGTAAGGATGGCTAGAAAGAAACGACCGTAGTTAATCCCATCATTTTTATAAAAGGAACGGTCCTCTGTCGCGACGACAGCATTCTGCAAGTCTTTACTGATATCTGTCAGTTCAACATAGGTTCCCTTTTGACCTGATAGGGCGCCTGCCTCTTTTTCTTCGCGGTCAAAAATCAGAGTTCGTGTTTTCAAGGCATTTTGCAAATCATTAACATTGGTAGATTTGGCTATGGCAAATAGGTAGGTTCCTACTAGCAAACCTGCACTTAACCCTAAAATGATGACGATTTTTGTCAGATGGTAACGACGCCAAAATTTCCGAATCGGACCTACATGGCCTAGTTTTTTTCTATCGCTCCGAGAACGACGCATACTAGTAGAATCAGACTCTGCTGATTCATTTGTTTCTTTTTTAAAGAGAGAAAGAAACTTCTCAAATAATTTATCTAATTTCATGCGTTTATTTTATCATCTTCACCATAGGAACTCAAGAATTTAGCTATTCCCTATCCAAATAGGGCTTTTTTTGTTACAATATCTGTATGCAATTCACATTTACATTACCCGAATCCTTGCCTCAAATGACGGTCAAACAATTCCTAGAGGAACAACTCCTCATCCCTAGAAAGATCCGCCATTTCTTGAGAACAAAAAAGAACATCTTAATTAACCACAAAGAAGTTCACTGGAACGAGATGGTCAAACCAGGAGACGTTTGCCAGTTGACTTTTGACGAGGAAGATTATCCCAAAAAAGAAATCCTTTGGGGAAATCCAGACCTCGTTCAAGAGGTTTATCAAGACCAACATCTCATTATCGTTAACAAGCCAGAAGGAATGAAAACTCACGGAAATCAACCTGATGAAATCGCCCTTCTCAACCATGTCTCTGCACACGTTGGCCAAACCTGCTACGTCGTTCATCGCCTGGATATGGAAACAAGCGGTTTAGTGCTTTTTGCTAAAAATCCTTTTATCCTCCCCATTCTCAATCGTTTGTTGGAGAAAAAGGAAATCGCTCGTGAGTACTGGGCACTCGTAGAGGGGCAAGTAGGGAGTAAAGAACTTATCTTCCGATATAAAATTGGTCGTGATCGACACGATCGTAGAAAACGAGTGGTAGACCCCAAAAATGGGCAATATGCTGAAACTCAGGTAAGCCGACTAAAGCAATTTCCAAATCAGACTACCCTTGTCCGTTGCAAACTAAAGACCGGTCGAACGCATCAAATCCGTGTTCACCTTTCTCACTATAAGCACCCTATCCTAGGCGATCCTCTCTATAATAGTAAATCAAAGACAAATCGGCTTATGCTCCACGCCTTTCGACTTTCCTTTACTCATCCACTCACCCTAGAAAAGTTTAGCTTCACTGCCTTTTCTGATACATTTGAGAGAGAATTAAAAAAGAATGGATGACCGCTAAATCATCCATTTTGTTTTATCTAAAAATAGAAAAAGCAAGACCAACAGGTCTTGCTTTTATCGACTCAAGAATTATTTAGCGATTTTTGCGAAGTATTCAAGAGTACGTACAAGTTGTGCAGTGTATGACATTTCGTTGTCGTACCATGATACAACTTTAACCAATTGTTTACCGTCAACGTCAAGAACTTTAGTTTGAGTTGCGTCAAACAATGAACCGTAAGACATACCTACGATATCTGAAGATACGATTGGATCTTCTGTGTAACCGTATGATTCGTTTGAAGCTGCTTTCATAGCTGCGTTTACTTCATCAACAGTAACGTTCTTTTCAAGAACTGCTACCAATTCAGTAACTGATCCAGTTGGAGTTGGAACGCGTTGTGCAGATCCGTCAAGTTTACCATTCAATTCTGGGATTACAAGACCGATAGCTTTAGCAGCACCAGTTGAGTTAGGAACGATGTTTGCAGCACCAGCACGAGCACGGCGAAGGTCACCACCACGGTGTGGTCCATCAAGGATCATTTGGTCACCAGTGTAAGCGTGGATAGTAGTCATCAATCCTTCTACAACACCGAAGTTATCTTGAAGAGCTTTAGCCATTGGAGCCAAGCAGTTTGTAGTACATGAAGCACCTGAGATAACTGTTTCAGTACCGTCAAGAACGTCGTGGTTAGTGTTAAATACAACTGTTTTAACATCGTTTCCACCAGGAGCAGTGATAACAACTTTCTTAGCTCCACCTTTAAGGTGTTTTTCAGCTGCATCTTTCTTAGCGAAGAAACCAGTTGCTTCAAGAACGATTTCTACACCGTCAGTAGCCCAGTCGATTTGTTCTGGATCACGTTCAGCAGAAACTTTAACGAATTTACCGTTAACTTCGAATCCACCTTCTTTAACTTCTACAGTACCGTCGAAACGACCTTGAGTTGTGTCGTATTTCAACAAGTGAGCAAGCATAACTGGATCTGTAAGGTCGTTGATGCGAGTAACTTCAACACCTTCTACGTTTTGGATACGACGGAAAGCAAGACGACCGATACGGCCGAAACCGTTAATACCAACTTTAACTACCATTAGTGATTTCCTCCTTATGAAAATCATGAAAATTTTATTGTGAAAAGAGTAACTTGAATCACTACAAATCACCTTTCAACAAACCTATTATATAACTATTTGAGTTTAATTGCAAGTACGGGCGTTGATTTTCTCTCCTGCTTTTCTACTTTTTCTCCCCCTTTTTATTCATCCATTCTTTTATTTTCAAAGCATATCTCTAGAATCTTTTATAATATCTGCATATCCTCTTCATTTCAAGGTGAAACTCCAATTTCAACGCTTTCAGAGTTTACAAAAAAGAGACAGGATTTCTCCTGTCTCTAGGCTGATAAACAATTATTTGCGACGTCCTGGTCGTTCTGCATAACCATAGTAAGCATCTGCCATGATTTCTTCCATGTCAGCTACCATTGGCAAGCGAGGGTTAGCAGGTGAACATTGGTCTTCATAAGCAAGCAAGGCAATTTCATGCAAGCTGTCTTTCCAAGCTTTTTCATCGATTCCTTGATCCTTGAAGTTCATCTTGATACCTACTGCAACACCAAGTTCGTAAACAGCTTTAGCGTATGCTTCAACTGCTTCTTCTGGAGTTGAGTGAGGCAATCCAAGCATTCTAGCAATATCTTGGAATTTTTCGTCAGCTTTCCAGTAGTTATACTTAGGCCATGTAGTCGTCTTAGATGGGCGAGTACCATTGTAACGGATAACGTATGGAAGCAAGATTGCGTTTGTACGTCCGTGAACAGTATGGTGAACCGCACCGATCTTGTGGGCCATTGAGTGGCTCATACCAAGGAAGGCATTGGCAAAGGCCATACCAGCCATTGTAGATGCATTGTGCATTTTTTCGCGAGCTTCTGGATCAGCTGTCTTAACAGATTTTTCCAACCATTCAAAGACAAGTTTGATTGTTTGAAGGGCGATACCGTCTGTATAGTCGTTAGCGAAGTTTGAAGTGTAAGCTTCAGTCGCGTGAGTCAAGACGTCCATACCTGTATCCGCAGCGATGAAGTCTGGAACCGACTCAACCAAAGCAGGGTCAACAATCGCAATAGTTGGTGTCAATGAGTAGTCAGCCAATGGGTATTTACGATTGTTTTTCTTATCAGAGATAACGGCAAATGGTGTTACTTCTGAACCTGTACCTGAAGTTGTTGGAATACCAATGTATTTCGCTTTCTTACCAAGTGATGGGAAGCGGAAGGCACGTTTACGAATGTCCATGAATTTTTGAACCAAGTCACGGAAGTCGATTTCTGGTTGTTCGTAGAAGAGCCACATTACTTTCGCTGCATCCATTGGAGAACCACCACCAAGAGCGATGATTGTGTCTGGTTCAAATGCTCTCATTACTTCAGTACCACGTTCTACAGTTGTGATATCTGGGTCTGGTTCAACGTCTGAGAAGACTTGGACAGTTACACGGTTGCTGCGTTTGTTCAATTGGTCAATAATGCGTTGAACAAAACCAAGTTTTTCGATCGATTTGTCTGTAACAATCATAACGCGTTCAATATCTTCACATGTTTGAAGGTATTGGATAGAATTGCGTTCGAAGTAAATTTTTGAAGGAACTTTAAACCACTGCATATTATTTCTACGTTTCCCTACTTTCTTGATGTTTAGAAGGTTGATCGCACTCACGTTATCACCGACTGAGTTGTGTCCATATGAACCACATCCAAGTGTCAATGATGGAATGAAGGCATTGTATACGTCACCGATACCACCGAAAGTAGATGGAGAGTTCCAGATAATACGCATAGCTTTGATTTCTGTACCAAAGCGTTTAGCAAGCTCTTCGTCTTTTGTATGGATAGCTGCTGAGTGACCAAGTCCGTTAAACTCAACCATTTGACGAGCTTTTGTAAGACCATCTTCTGTGTCTTCAGCTTTTAGGACAGCAATAACTGGTGACAATTTCTCACGAGTCAATGGTTCTTTCGGTCCTACTTCTGCACATTCTGCAGCCAAGATGTTTGTTCCTTCTGGAACGCTAAATCCTGCTTGTTCAGCAATCCATGCTGCTGGTTTACCAACGATGTTTGCATTTAGTTTAGCACCTGCACAGTTTTTGCTATTAGCTTTTACACCGAAACAGAATTCTTCAAGAAGGGCTTTTTCTTTTTTGTTTACAAAGTAAGTGTGATATGATTTGAATTCTTCTACAAATTCGTCATATACTTCTTTATCAATGATAACGGCTTGTTCTGATGCACAGACCATCCCATTATCAAATGACTTAGACATAACAATATCATGAGCAGCTTGACGAAGGTCAGCAGATTTTTCTACATAGGCAGGAACGT
Source organism: Streptococcus oralis (assembly GCF_001075675.1). GTDB lineage: Bacteria > Bacillota > Bacilli > Lactobacillales > Streptococcaceae > Streptococcus > Streptococcus oralis_V. The sequence goes on along the minus strand of NZ_JUNW01000022.1, from coordinate 27,479 downwards.
TTCCGGCACCTACCCCAAGAGCTGGTTTTCCACATGAGTATGCAGCTTTAACCATGGCATTACCACCAGTTGCAAGGATAGTTGCAACACCTTCGTGGTTCATAAGCGCTCCAGTTGCTTCCATAGATGGTTCTGTAATCCATTGAACACAGTTTTCAGGTGCTCCAGCCGCAATAGCTGCATCACGAACGATTTGTGCTGCGTGAGCTGATGATTCTTGAGCAGATGGGTGGAAGGCAAAAACGATTGGGTTACGTGTTTTCAAAGCAATCAAGGATTTGAAAATCGCTGTTGAAGTTGGGTTTGTTGTCGGAGTGACACCACAGATTACACCGACAGGCTCCGCAATCTTTGTCAAACCTGTAATTGGATCATCTTCAATAACTCCAACCGTTTTAACTCCACGCATATTGTTCACTACGTGTTCGCAGGCAAATAGGTTTTTTGTTGCCTTATCTTCAAATACTCCACGACCAGTTTCTTCAACTGCATGTTGTGCAAGAATACCGTGCGCGTCAAGTGCTGCAACAGACGCTTTTGCTACGATGTAATCAACTTGTTCTTGGTTCAATTTGCGCATTTCATCAAGCGCAACCAAGGCTTTTTTCACGAGACCATCGACATGCTTTTCAGCAGCAAGTTGTTTTTCCTCTGGGGTTACTGTTTTTTTATCAGCCATATTATCCTCCATAGCCTTTAAGGACTTTATCCTTTGTTAATTTTTTCACAAGTTTATTATAACTCTTTTTTTATGCTTTGTAAACAGTTTCATAAGCATTTCACAAAGAATTTTCCTGAGATTGTGATTTTTTTCCCAATGTAGCTACGCAATAGAGTTTTGTCTGGACGATTGTGAAATTATGGAGAAAATTTTTTTATTTCACAAAGTTTTTCTAGTTGATGGTTATTTATCAAACCCAAGCATAGAAAGCGTTTTCTTTCTGGCTTTGAAAAATAGCCTCCTAACTTGGAGACTACTGTTTTTGCTGAAAAACGCCTTGTTTAAAGGTTCCTTCATAAACGACTTCTTGCTCTGTCGTCAACTTCCCTTGACCTTCAGCCTGACCATTTACAAAATCACCTTCGTATTTCCAGCCATCTTTTGATTGGAAAGTTCCTTTCCCATTAAAGGCTCCATTATTGAAATCACCTGTATATTGGTCTCCATTTTCAAAGGTCAGGGTTCCTTGACCATTCATTTTTCCTCGTACCAAGGTGCCATCATAAACAAGAGCTCCACCATCAAGTGTCAGGACACCCTTTTTAGGCGTATTTAGCAGAAATACCGAAAGAGCACAGAGTGCCATTACAACTACTGCAACGAGCTCTAACCTAGGACGAGTTAGGTAAACTCTACACTTCTCATAAAATTGTTTAAGCTTTTCCATTGTCACTCTCATTTTCTAATCGATCTAGCCAGCTTTGACATCCACTTGTGATACGAGCATAGGTTTCCTCAAAATCTCCTGTATACCAAGGATCTGGGACACTTTCAGCCGCAAAAGAGTAGATCTTGTACTGTAGTTCCTGAGGACACATGTGACGCAGATCTGAAAGGTTTGAAGCATCCATACCGATAATGTAATCAAACGATTCAAAGTCTTCCCTGCCAATCTGAAGCGATGTTTTGTCTTTGTCATACGGGATCTGATACTGCTGGAAAATCCTCAGCGTTCCCTTATGAATCGGATTGCCATGTTCCCATGATGATGTTGCCCGGCTTTCGACTTGGTAATCGCTCGTCATGGATTTCATCACAAACTCTGCCATGGGACTTCGGCAAATATTTCCTAGGCAAACAAATACTATTTTTTTCATCCCTTTTCCTCTCGTCTCATAGAAAAACGGGAGTGACAGGTCCCGTTTTATTCTTCGATTGCTCCGCCTTCGTCAACAACTGTTCCTTCTGGTGTCACAGCTTCCTTGAGTGGCAAAACGGTCTTAATCGCAGCCAATTCAAAAGTCAAATAAACGCCATCTACGTCCAGTACGATTGTACCTTTCTCAGTATCTACTTCATCCACTGTTCCGTAAAGTCCACCAATTGTAATGACTTCATAGCCTTTTTGAAGCTTGTTCAAGCTTTCCATACGCTTTTGCGCTTGTTTCTTTTGAGAACGTTGCATAAAGAACATCAAGGCGAACATACCTACAAGCATGATTAAGAAAGTAATATTTGGATCCATTGTTTTCTCCTTTGTATTTTACATAGGACTACTATATCAAATTTCAGCTACTTTTACAAGATTGTGCCTTGTTTTTATGGTTATAAAAAAATCAGAGTTTTCACTCTGATTTTTGTGATTATTTCAAGTTTTGAACGACGTTGACTAGATTTTCAACTGTAAATCCGTACTCTGCCAATACTTTTGGTGCTGGGGCAGATGCTCCAAAGGTATCAATACCAAGAACTGCACCATCAAGACCAACATATTTGTACCAGTTTTGAGTTGCACCCATTTCGACTGCAACACGACGGCGGACTGCATTTGGAAGGATTTCTTCCTTGTATGCTGCATCTTGTGCGTCAAAGACATCTGTAGATGGCATGCTGACTACGCGGACTTTCGCGCCTTGACTAGCCAATTCTTTGGCAGCTGCGACAGCGAGATTGACCTCTGAACCTGTTGCAATCAATATCGTATCAAAGTCAGCTGCATTTTCATAGACAATATAGGCACCTTTCGCAACTTTGTCAAAGTCTGTTCCTTCTTCGACAGTCAAGTTTTGACGTGTCAAGACAAGGGCAGTTGGTGTTTTTTCGCTTGTCACAGCAAGGTACCAAGCCGCTTGCGTTTCACGCGCATCTGCTGGGCGGAAAACATTGAGATTTGGCATAGCACGGAGACCTGCTAAGTGTTCAACTGGTTCGTGAGTTGGACCATCTTCACCAACTGCGATCGAATCGTGGGTAAAGACATAAGTCACAGGAAGTCCTTGCAAGGCTGACAAACGGACAGCTGCTTTCACATAGTCAGAGAAGACAAAGAAAGTACCACCGTATACACGAAGTCCACCATGAAGAGCCATCCCGTTCAAAATCGTTCCCATTGCAAATTCACGAACACCAAACTGAATGTTGCGGTTCAAGCGATTAGCGTCGTCTTGAAGTCCGTCCGTTTTGATATAAGTCATGTTTGAGTGAGCAAGGTCAGCTGATCCACCTAGGAAGGTTGGTAGCTTAGCTGCTACAACATTCAAGGCATCCTGACTCGAGTTACGAGTTGCTTGAGAAAATCCATTTTCTAAGGCTGGGAAGTCTGCTGGAGTCACCTCAACTGGGTCACGGCCGTCAATAATGGCTTCTACTTCTGCAGCCAGTTCTGGATGAGCCTCTTTATAGTCAGCAACTAATTTAGTCCAAGCTTGATAAGCTGATGCGCCACGGTCTGCGACATTTTCCTTGAAATCAGCATAAACTTCAGCTGGAATTTCAAATGGTTCGTAGTCCCAACCAAGGGCTTGACGAGTTGCGGCAGTTTCATCTGCTCCAAGAGGAGCACCGTGTACAGCATTAGTTCCTTGTTTGTTTGGAGAACCGTATCCAATAACAGTCTTCACTTCAATCAAAGATGGTTTTCCTGAAGCTTTAGCTGTTTCGATAGCAGCATGAATAGCCTCAAGGTCTGTTCCATCTTCAACCAAGGCTGTGTGCCAACCGTAGGCATTGTAACGGTCACGAACACTTTCTGTGAAGGAATCTTTTGTCTCACCATCCAAGTTAATGTCATTTGAATCATAAAGAACAACCAACTTGTCGAGCTTTTGCAAACCTGCGTATGAAGCTGCCTCGCTTGAAACACCTTCCATTAAATCTCCGTCGCCACAGATCACATAAGTATAGTGGTCAAAGATATTGAAGCCTTCGCGGTTATACTTCGCTGCAAGGAAACGTTCTGCTTGGGCAAAACCAGTAGCAGTAGAAATCCCTTGTCCTAGAGGACCAGTTGTAGCGTCAACCCCTTCAGTATGGCCAAATTCTGGGTGACCTGGTGTTTTTGAACCCCATTGGCGGAAGTTCTTGACTTCATCCATACTAACATCTTCAAAACCAGAAAGGTGAAGAAGGGCATAAAGAAGCATAGAGCCGTGACCTGCTGAAAGAATAAAACGGTCGCGGTTGATCCAATTTGGTTGTGCTGGATTGATGCGAAGTTGCTTTGTAAAGAGGCTATAGGCCATTGGAGCAGCCCCCATAACCACCCCTGGGTGACCTGAGTTTGCTTTGTTGATGGCGTCAATACCTAGAAAACGAATTGCATTAACAGATAGATTTGACATAGAATTTCCTTTCTCTTTGAGGTGATTAATGAATCACACATCCTATTTTACTATTATATGAAAAAATGCATAGAATAGCAATAAAACAATTTGCGTTCATCTAACACATTTGATTTTCTATTCCCTCGTCACTTCATAGTACGGAAGCAAGCGCGCATAAGCCTCTTCTAGCTTCTCCAATATCGCTTCTACTGACTGATTTTCAATGAGGGAAACATCTGCCTTGATCAAGACTTTACGGACTTCCTGACTTCTCACCTTCTCTCGTAAAGTACGACGATTTTCTTCATTAGCCTCCATCTTATGACTTTCCCCATTTGAGTAGACTAGATAATAAATTCCTTCTACCGCTGGAAGTTCTAAAACCTTGGCTTGCTTGTCTAAAGTCTGTTCATCTTTCTTGCGCTCAATGAAGCTGACCTCCAAAGAAATCCCATAATTAGTAGGTGTTCCATACAAACGAAGAGCCATCATAGGTTCTGTCACTTGTCCGTCTCTCTGTAGATAGGCCCAGAAATGCGGTCGCAAGCGTTGCGCTTGGTTCATCCACTGACTAGTCTGTTGCAGTTGCCATTCTGGATGACTAGCTTGAAAAGTTTTGGCCAGTTCTGTAAAAGACTTCCGAGCCTCTTGGCCTTTTTGCCGCAAATCCAACATCTTTTCTCTTTCATCGCCAGCTTTATCAGGATTACGGTACTGGACTCCTGCAAATGATAGGTATTCTCTAACTGCTTTCAGCATATCTGAATCTTTCCTTTCCTAGCAAAAAATCAGGATGAACCTGATTTTGCTTTGCTTATTCTGCATCTACGACAACATAGCGATTTGGCTCGTCACCTTCAGAGTAACTCGTCACGCCATCCATGCGTGAAATAATGCGATGGATAATCTTGCGTTCGCTATTTGACATTGGATCCGTTTGTTGGCTACGACCTTCTTCTAAAACGCGAGTCGCCAATTTTTGAGCGTAGGTTTGCAAGACTTCTGCACGGTGTTCAACGTAATCATTGACATTGATTGTGATGTAGAAGGTTCTTGAATAGCGATTGTAAAGGTAATTTTGCGCTAACAACTGAAGAGCTTTCAAGACTTTTCCGTGGTAGCCGATAATACGACCTGGTTCATTAGTGTCAATTTGAAGATTGATGGTGCGGCGATTGTAGTCGCTTGAAATCGTCCCTTCAACATCCATATCATCTACAATGGTTTGAACGTAGTTAGCTACTTCAGTTGCCACTTGTTCGATGTCATAACTTGGTTCTACTTTCAAACCTAAATCTTCCAAAGATTGGCTTGTTGCTTCCTGCGTTTCAGTTTCTTTTTCTGGAGCAGAGCCTACTTCCTCGGTAGTATCCTCTGGTTCCAATTCATTTAAAATTGAAATATGGCCTGTTTCTTCCAAAATCGTGCTGGCGTGCTTTTCATTTTTCAAGATTTCAGCCTTGACCTCTTCAGAAACACCTTGACCTTCTTCTTCAATCTTCTTAATCGCTTCCACTACATGACCCAAATCAACAGTTGCTTCACTTACTGTTTTCACGGGTTCATTTTTTTCATTGACTTCTTTTGGAACCCCTTTAATGGCCTGCTGATTGGCTTTGATCACTGTCGTTTCACTAATCGCTTCGATATCAACTTGAGCTGGCTTCTTACCAAACAAGCCTAAGAATCCTTTTTTCTCTTTTGAAACGACCTTGATGTGGGCCTTCATTCTTGGAATGTCTAATTCTTTCAATCCTTTTTGGATTGCTTCTTCAACCGTTGAACCTGTAAATAATACCATTACCAGATTCCTCCTTATTTTTTCTTTTTCTGTGCTTTTTTCAAAGCTCTTCTCTTCTTGCCTTCTAAATCTTTTTCTGCTTGCGCCACTGCTTCTCTTTCAGCAATAATCTTGAAAGGATTGTTCAAGAAATAGGTTTGCAGAACTTGGTAAGCATTGGATACAGCCCAGTACAAGGCTACACCACTTGGGGCGGAGATGGCAAAAACAAAGATCAATACAGGCATACCATACATCATCCCTGTCGTAGCTCCACTTTTTTCAGACAAAGCTTTATTCGATAACCAGCTACTCAAGAAGGTAAAGACTGCCGCCAAAATCGGAAGGACAAAACTTGTATCTACTCCTCCCAAATTAATCCATAAAAAGTGACCTGTTTTCAAAAAGTCTACTCGACTCAAGGCTTGAAAGAGCGCCAAGAGAACCGGCATTTGTATTAAAATCGGCCAGAGAGAGGAGGAATGTTTGATTCCTAACTCTTTATAAACCTTACGCATCTCCTGGTCTAGCTTGGTTCTACTTTCCATATCACGACCTGGGTATTGCTCTCGCAAAGCCTTGATTCGTGGTTGAGCCTCTTGCATTTTTCTAGAGGCAACCATCTGTGTCTGAAAGACAGGCAATAAAATCGTCCGAATCAAGATTGTGAAGAGGATAATCCCCACTCCGATACTAATGTCAAAGGACAAAAAGCGGATAATTTCAGCAAAAAAATAGACGAATTTGCTCCAAAAGTCTGTCGAATCTGCTGTTATATTGCTGGCTGTACCATTTGTTGCACAGGCTGTCATGATAAACAAGGACAAGCCCAACAAACTAGTCAACTGTAGTTTCTTTTTCACTCCCATTTCCTTCCTGGTAAATCTTTGATAACTTTAATACGTGGAGTAGGTTTTTCTCCATCTCTGCATATTCCAAGGTTTCCACCCCTTTTCGAGCAATCACAACAAAATCGACATGATCTACCAGACTCCCCTTTGCATTTTGTATGATATGTCGAATTCGTCTCTTAATTTGATTTCTGGTAACTGCATTCCCCAGCTTTTTGCTGACGGACAGTCCTACTCGAAAATGGTTTTGCTGGTTTTCCAATTGGTAGACAACAAATTTTCGATTGGCAAAACTTGTTCCGTCCTTGAAAATCGCCTTAAAATCTTTCTCTCTTTTTACACGAAAGCTTTTCTTCAAAACTCAACTCCATCTATTAAATTACTACTATTATACCATATTTTTTGAAAAAGCCAATAACAGCAAGGTTTTAGACATTTTCTTCATAAAAAAAGCTGGAAAATCTCTTTCCCAACTTCTTTTTACAATCAAATTTTACGTGTATTTACTTATTTTTTCAAGCGCTCAACATCACGTGCAATCACTAATTCTTCATCTGTTGGAATAACCAAGACACGGATTTTCGCTGCGTCAGTTGAGATGTCTCCCGTTACGCCAAAGACGTTCTTTTCTGGATCCACATCACAGCCAAACCAAGAGATACCTGAAATGACATCCTCACGAACCAAAGCTGCATTTTCACCGATACCTGCTGTGAAGATAATCGCATCTGCTCCATTTAGGACTGCAAGGTATTGGCCAATATGTTTTTGGATACGATCGACATACATTTCATAAGCCAAAGTTGCATCATGGTCTCCTGCTTCCATGGCAGCAATCACATCACGCATATCGCTTGACTGACCAGAAACTCCCATGAGCCCTGATTCACGATTAAGAACGCGACTAATATCTTCTGGGGTATTGAAATCCTCTGTATATTGCATGAGATAAGGGATGATAGCAGGGTCAATATCCCCTGTACGAGTTCCCATCATCACACCGCCAAGTGGTGTGAATCCCATAGAAGTATCCACAGACTTCCCACCCTTAACAGCTGTGATAGAAGCCCCGTTACCAATATGGCAGGTAATCAATTTCAAATCTTCTAGAGGACGGCCCAAAAGTTTCGCTGCTTCTCCTGCGACAAACTGGTGGCTTGTCCCGTGGGCACCATATTTACGAACCTTGTTGTCTGTGTAGTATTTAGTTGGTAGAGGGTAGCGATAAGCCTTTTCTGGCATGGTTGTGTGGAATGAAGTATCAAATACAACAACACTGGTAATATCTGGAAGCAATTCCTTAAATGCACGAATTCCAGCAGCGTTAGCTGGATTGTGAAGAGGAGCCAAGAGTCCCAATTCCTCAACTTTTTCTATCACATCTCCCTCAACAACTGTTGATTCCTTGAAATATTCACCACCTGCAACGACGCGGTGTCCGACACCTGTAATCTCATCGTACCCTTTGATGATGTCAAAACGAATCAAGTCATCCAATAAAATTTTAACGGCTTGTGTATGGTCTTCAATATCAAGAATTTGTTGCTCCGAACGACCGTCAAATTTTACTGTTGAAATTGAATCTTTCAATCCAATACGTTCAATCAAGCCTTTAGCCAAAACTTTCTCTTCAGGCATTTGATAAAGTTGCCATTTCAAGCTTGAGCTTCCTGCATTGATTGCAATTGTTTTTGTCATAAGATGATACCTCTTTTTAAGCGTTTTCATCTATTATAACAAAATCTCTTTTATATTTCAGTACCTTTGCTCCAATTTTGAAAATTTTCTTTAAAGGTCAACAAAACTGACGGATCTTGCAAGCTAGTAAGAGGGTAAACAAAGGGTTCTATTTCTTTATCTCTTTTCTTCTGTAAGACAAAAATACTTTTAGCTTGGCTTGCAGTTGAGAAAATATCCTCTGGCAGAGCGATGATAGCAGCCAGACTCACTTCATCTTTGAGCCACCCTTTTAATAAGTCACTTTGAGGACTGGTCAATAAATCACTCGGAGCTAGAAAAATAGCATAACCATTTGACTTAAGGTACTTGAGGCCTTGTTCCATCAGCAAATGGTGGGCATAGGTATGCTCTTGACTAGAAGCCACTTGATAGCGTGAAGCGATGGCATCATCTGGGTAATAGCCAACAGGCAAGTCGCTGATGACCACGTCGCTTTCTTTAAGCATTTGCGGACGAACGGCGTCTCCTTGGACAAAACCAGCTTGCAAACCAATCACATCTGCCATACTGGCTGCCAAATCAATCAGCAAGTCATCCACTTCGATTCCCAAGTAATCTACTTTTTTAGCGAGAGAAGTCAAGAAAGTAGCCCCCAAAACGCCCATACCAGAGCCTATTTCGTGGATGCTAATTTCCTCTTGTTCAAACAATTCTTCCACAACAAGTACCAAGAGGAGAGCAATGGCATCTGGTGTAAACTGGTGATTGGCCTGTAAAGGCTCCGTTTGGCCTGCCTTCATCAAGAGAAACTGGTAGGTCTTGAGCCATTCTTCCTTGCGAAGCGCTAAGCGCTTAAGGGCTTGATTGTTCTCTTTTACCTTCTCTAACTCAGTCTCACCATCTAGGTAGATACTATTTTGCTCTACCAAGGCATCATAAAAGTTAGTCACCAAATCACTTTGGATGACTTGGACATTCTCTAGTAAATACGTATAAGCTTGTTCAATTTTTTCAAAATCCATATTCCTATCTTATCAAATTTCCCTCCTTTTTTCCATCTGAAGAGAAAAAATCACTGCTTTAGTCAGCGAGTGATTTTTGGGCTACTGTTAAAAAGAGTTCTGAATAATTTCCTTGAAACAATTCTTCAGCGCTATAGAGAATCTGACTATGCACAGATGAAAAAACCTGCTGAATTAACTTATTTTCCAGTTCAGCTAAATCAAAACCATGATGGTTGGTATCTGTCTTGACAAAATCAGCGATGAGAACTTGTCCATTCTCCCTAAGGTGATGGTAAAACATGGCAAGAGTTGCATCTAGATCAGGCATATGATGAAGAACCCGACTGACAACAATCAGGTCAAATTGCTGTTCCAAGGGATTTGCCAGTAAATCCTGCTCCAAAAACTGGATATTCTTGATGTCTTGTTGCTCTGCTTTCAAACGGGCTTGCTCCAGCATTTTCTCCGAGATATCTACAAGGGTAACCGACTTGGCCTGCTTGGCTAGGGGCAAGGCTAATAGACCCGTTCCACCACCAAAATCCAGTATTTCCTTGTCTGATAGAAGAGCAATCTGTTTTTCAACTGCTTGATAAACCAAATTTGCAAGAAAGATATTTTTGGGCGAATCAAAGGTTTCTGCTTTGTGATTAAAATCGTGTTTCATGTTTTTAGTTTAACACAAAGTAGTTGAATTGACTAGGAATTATCTTTCTTTTCAGGCTTTTCTTCTGATTTTTTCTTCCCTGCTTGATTGCTTGAATCAGTCGCTACCTCTTCCTTTTTAGCTGTTTTCTTTTCTTGGGTTTTCATCGGAGAAAAGAGAAATTCATAGTTGCCCTTACTCATACGAACACTTGTTGTAAAACCTGTTTTCGTATTGTGATACCTGACTTTTCCTAAGTTAAAGACTTGTTCTCCACTTTCTTGCTCAGCCTTATCCTTACTTCGCTTGGCCATGGCAAAAGCTGCCAACTTTTCTTTGTTTAGGGCAAAGTCTTTGTGATGGGCTACTTGCCAATTCAAATAAAACTGCAACAAAAGGCTAAAAATGGCTGCCATGGTAACTGCATATAAAAGAACGCCTGCCTTAACTTTTTGCTTTTTCCACACGATAGATGAATTCCCTTTCTAAGCCTTTTTGAAATTGGAAACGAAAGCGAACCAATTGATTTTCCTCTGTAATTTGAGCTGATTTAAGTCCATAAACCATAGGTTGGTAGCCCCGTCCGCTGGTATCCGTTTTTCGAAAATCATCCGATTTAGACTTCCCTATAGAGATATCCTTACCATCTTGTTTTAAATAGAGGCGATTGCCTTCTACCTTTTCAAACTGCGAACGCTCTAACTCTGCCTCCAGTTGATCCACAAACAAGAGCCACTCCTTTTGCTCGCTTTGCTGCTGGTAACGAACTTCTGAAATGAGGAGCTGACTCATAGCCTGAAAGAGGAGCAAGCCCCCGCTGATGACAATAAGGGCAATCAGGGATTCTAAAAGAGTGAACGCTCTTACCTTACTGCTCTTTAAGGTCGAGTAACTTCTCTGAACCATGATAGACCTCCACTCCTTTTTCACTAGAAAACACCTGAATCTCCACTCCGTTTATGTTTACCTGATTTTGACCTGTCTGCAGAGCCATCTTAGCTACACGAAAGGCTTCTTCTTTTTGCAAGATTTCTGCCTCTTCTTGTCTATTTTGTTGGATTTGTCCCAAGAGGAGGGTTGCAATGCTGGCAAATATGGCTAGCGCTACTACTGCTTCTAGTAAGATCACTGCCCTAATTTTTTGTTTCCTTAATGCGTTTAATTTTTCCATTTCCTAGATATAATTGATAGCGAATCGCTCCTTTGCTAGTCTGAAATTCAACCTTAGCCAGGGACGAATTGCCCCCAGCTCTGTCAAATATAATGCTTTGTCCAGATGGTGCCTGAATCCCTTTAGGAACGGTCAACTTTTGACTGCCATTGCTGATCGTCTGTCCATCTAAGTTCAGACTGGTCTTTTGCTGACTGGCTAGACTGCGTTTTTGCGTTTCCCGATAGAGTTCTTCAAACTCCATAAAGAAAATCTGCTCCTCTACCGCCGCAAAACTGGACTGGACAGAGCCAGACAAGCCTAAACCAAGGATACTCACAAGCCCCAAAACCAAGAGACTTTCCAGCATAGTAAAGGCCTTAATCTGCAACGGTTTGGCTTGTTTTTTGTTTTGCATGGTAGTCTTTATAAGCTTTGGCTTGCTCAGCTGTGATACGACCGTCCGCTTGTAATTTGCTGAGGCTGGCGTCATCATTTTTATCTAAACGATAAAGTTCTGCCTGGCTTTCCACGACCTTGACAACAGCAGCTTTTCCTTTGTCATCTACGGCATCCTTTTGCTTGGTCAAATTGGGCACAAAGAGCAAGAGAAGAACGCTGATGATTAAAAGGACGACTAGCATTTCTACCAAAGTGAAAGCTTTAACCTTAGCTTTTTTTAGTTTTGTCATGAATTTTTTCATTTTAAAAATTTACCTCCATATTTTGATACATGGGCATAAGCATTGCCGCATAAAGTAAAACGATAATCAGGGCCACAAAGATAAAAACCAGTGGCTGTACCAGATTCATGGTACGATTAACTCGGGTAAAAAAGGCTTCCCAAGTCTTCTCAGCATAGATTTCCAACTCACTCCCCAGCTTGGACTTGACTTCCCCATACTCAATGATGAGACTCAACTCCTTTTTAAAGAAAGGATAGGCTCCTATAGTCTGAGAAAATTCGCGGCCATTTTGCAGGGCTTGAGCCAGATCTTGACCAATTTCTTTAAAGAGCTGGGAACCTTGTTCCTGCATGATCTGAAAAATCTGCATCAGCTCCATTCCCTGCGAAATCATATTGCCCCATTCACGCGCGTAATAGGCCGTCAGATAAGTCTGGACAAAGATTCCCAGAAAGGGAATCCGTGCTAACATAGAGAAGACTCGCATCTTGGAACTTCTTTTGTAGAAAGTGAGGGATAAAAGTAGAGACAGAGAGCAAACCAGCACTAGTCCCAGAAAAATTTGTGGCAGATTGCCGATGATTTGAGTGGCGATATTGCTACTGTCCAGTTGAGGTAGCAAATAATTCCTGAGCCCCAGCATGATTAGCAGGAGAAATCCCAGCAAAATCAGGGGATAAGTCGCCACTTCGATTAACTTTTTCTTGACCTTGGCCAAATTATCCAGATATTCTTCTATCTTTCCCAAACTCAGGTGAAGATTTCCATGTACTTCAGCTAGAGATAATTGGGTCACAATGGCACTTGAAAAGCCCAAACTTTCCATCATTTCTGAAAAGGATTTCCCCTGAGACAATCCTTGGTGCATCTGGGCCACATAGTCCTTTTCCAGCAAGGCACTTCTGCCCAAAAAAGAAATAATTTCCACCAAATGAAAGCCACTGGAGAAGAGGTTGTTAAACAAAGTGATGATTTTCTTCTGCTTAGCTGTAGCTAATTTTTTCCGTTTCAGCCTGAAGACTTGTGATATGTCCATCTTTAAGAAGCTGCTCAATCTGTTCATTCCAGCTAGTTGGCTGGTGTTCCTGATAGTCTTTGTTTGCAAAGTCAACGATTCCTCCTCCCCCAATTAATCTCTGGTAGCAGACTCCTTGCAGAACAACTGCTAATTCCTCCTCCGTCACACCCAACTCCAGAAGGCGTTCATAAACACCTCGGATACTCTTGGCATGAATGGTTGAAAAAACTGTCGCCCCTGTCAAACTGGCTCTGACCACTGCACGCGCTGTCTCGCTATCCCGAATTTCACCAATAATCAAGAGGTCCGGACGATGCCGGAGAGACAGTTTGATCAGATTTTCATAGGTCAAGCCAATCGCCTCATTCAACTGCAACTGGAGCATGTCGTCCTGCTTGATTTCGACAGGATCTTCGATAGACATGACCTGTTGCCCCATAAACAGAGACTTAGCTAATTCGTGCATCAAGGTCGTCTTACCACTGCCGACTGGACCTGCAAAGAGATAGAGTCCCCGTTGCCTGTACTGCTCACCCAGTTCGTTCATATCCTGAAACCAGAAATGCAGGTCCTGCTCCTCATCGTGCAACAAACGAATGACCAAACTCTCATGTCCCCGATAATCTCCCACGGTAGACAAACGCAGAGAAGACACCTTCTCCCCATGCTGATAGTCGCAAGAGCCCAGTTGACTACGTCTCTTCTCTCCTACGTTCATACCCGCCACAAACTTAAAATGACTAATCACAGCAGCTAAAACATCAAACTCATAGGAGTCAACGAGACACCGCTCGTCTCCAATCCGCATGTGAAGCTCGTAGGACTTTTCCTTGGGAATGAAATAGATATCCTGAGCCTTCTTTTCTTTCGCAGTAGCAATAATTTTCTGTGCAATTTCTTGTACCATACCGCCCTCCTTATCTAACTATTCGCAAAAAAATAAAAAAAGCAACTTAAAAAGTTACTTTTTTATCTCCATTTCATGCGGCAAGAACGGTGTTTTTCTTGACCTGTTTGTTTTTCGTAGCCTGGACGTAGCTTTTCATCGGGGATGACTTGCTCATCCTGTAAAAGTGCCAAAGAATGGTACTGCTGCAAATACTCATCGCACTCATCACACCAGCGTTGGTCGGCAGGATCCCAAAAAATAGTCATCAAATCACTCCGACTCTTATAAAGAGGATTCTTCTTTTCCAGCTCAAACCAGCATGATTTATAATATTTTAGAGCATCATAATACTTGTCAAAAGATTGACTCATGATGACATCTTCTTCCCAACCTTCTATGAACCACCACGGTTCAAAATCCCCATACATTTCTATAACACGATACATTCTTACTACTTCCTTTGTATCGTATATTATATCTAATTTTTTATTACAAGAAAAGGATTTTGCTTGTTTCCCCCATTAGAAACTTCTTTAAGAAGCCTGTTATTTTCATCTGATAATAAAAATAGGAGTCCTTTATTGACCCCTATTTTTTATCTTCTTAGGCTTGATAACGTTTCACACCATCTAGGTAGGTTGCTACCAATTCCAAATCTTTATCTAGTACGATAAAGTCAGCGTCATAACCTTCACGGATTTGACCACAGACATCATCGATGTGAACAGATTTTGCTGGGTTGAGGCTGGCCATCATGACTGCTTCATGCGGATTCGCAATTCCCCATTCGACCACATTCTTCAAACCATCTTTGAGTTTGAGGATAGAACCTGCCAAATTGCCTGTAGATTTGAGGCGAGCAGTTCCATTGGCAACTACTACCGGGAATTCTCCCAACATGTAATCTCCATCTTCCAAGCCACCAGCTGTCATACAGTCTGTGATAAGGGCGATATTTTCAGTTCCCTTTTGTTTGAGCAAGATATCACAGGCCTTTGGATCCACATGGTGACCGTCACAGATCAACTCTGCATAGGTATGTGGCAACTCATACATGGCTCCCACCATACCGAGCTCACGGTGAGTCAACCCACGCATTCCGTTGTAGGCATGTACCCAAACGCTTGCTCCAGCATCGACTGCTTTTTTAGCTTCATCAAAAGTCGCATTGGAGTGCCCAAGAGCAACAGTCACTCCTTCGCCTGTAATCGTACGAACAAAGTCTTCTACACCTTCGCGTTCTGGCGCAAGGGCAATTTTATTGAGCAAGCCATTAGCTGCTTTTTGCCAAGCACGAAACTCATCCATACGAGGGTCTTTCATATAGGCAGGGTTTTGAGCTCCTTTGTATTTCTCTGTGAAATATGGCCCTTCAAAATAAATCCCACGAATTTTCGCTCCACTTGCTTCCTGATAACGAGCACCGATATTTTCAGTTACTGCGAGCAACTGCTCGTAAGAGGAAGTCAAGGTCGTTGGCAAGAAGCTGGTAACACCCGTGCTAAGCAATCCTTCACTCATGGTATGAAGGGTTCCTTCGATGTTATTGTCCATGACATCCACACCACCAAATCCATGAATATGGGTATCCACAAGCCCAGGGGCAATGCTATAACCTGTATAGTCAATCACCTCAGCTCCTTCAGGAATCTGTTCTACATGTTTGCCGAACTTGCCATCCACAAGTTCCAAGTAACCGCCACGACGAACTCCGTGTGGGTAGAAAAACTGATCCGCTTTAATATAATTAGGCATAATGATAACCTCCTTGATAGATTGATTCTAGAATTTATTATGTCAATTACATTATAAACCTTTCTTTTTCATTTGTAAATGGTATAGACCTATTTTCTAGAGATATTTTAAAAGAGCTGGATTTCTCCAACTCTTTAATTTTATTTTGATTTCACAGGCAGTTCTTGAGCAGCCTTAACAGCAGCTGCAATCGTCTCTGCGTAAAGTTTAGCACCTTCTTCAATCATGTTGCTATCATTCCCAAAGTGGACTTGGTCGGTTCCTGCCCAGATTTCAGGGTGTTCCTTAGCAACCTTATTCCAGTCAGCGATGCTCACGTAAGGATTCTTTTCAGCTAATTCCCGTGCATAAGCCGCATACTGCTCCACTGATGCATAAGTGTCCTTGCTCTTGTCTCCCTCATAAGGTGTCACCAGTATCAGATGGTGTCCTTTCGGTAGATTGTTCACGATGCTGTCCAAATCATTCTTATAGCCTTCAGGATTATTGACTCCCGTTGCAATGACAACTGTTTTTAGCAGCGCCTTGTTCTGACTGTTATTGAGCATAATATCGTTGGCTTGCTTGGTCGTTCGACTAACCTGGGCATTGATATTCGCTTCAGGGAGTGCCTCTTGTAAGGCTGTATTGGCACGCAAGGCTACCGAATCTCCTATCAGGCTTGTTCCCTCAGAAATTCCTAGACGACTCAGTTCAGCTTGTTCAGCAAGAGTCTTTGTTTGTCCTATATTGGTCTGGGCTTGTTTGAAACCATTGACCATCAAGTCTGTCTCAAAAGCTCCAACTTGAGGAGCCACAACTATGATAATCAAGGTAATCAAGGTAAGAATGCCAGCACCAGCAGCACTAATTGGTTTAATATGAGGCAATCGACTAATCTTCCGTATTAAAGGATTGGATTTACCGGCAATCAACGGCTCAATAATATAGAAGGATAGGATAGCAAAGAAATAAGAAAAGATGATTGTCAGAATAACAGCAGGCAGATTACTCATCAGCTGAGAAAAGATAATATAAAAAGGCCAGTGGAAAAGATAAACCGCGTAGCTAGTATCCGCTAAAAATGTAATGATCCGAGGTTCTTGTATCTCAGGCGTTTTCTCATGCAAGACACGCGCAGCAAAAATCATGGTCACTGCCGCTAAACTTGCTAGCAAGAAGCCAAATAAGTACGCAAACAGGTAGGTGAACTTGACAAAGAAGGTCAAGAGCACTAACACCAAAAGCCCAGCAGCAAATACCAGTAGATTCTGACGAATATCCCATGTCCGGTCAAACTGCTTGACTAAATCGCTCGTCTGACGAACCCCCACAACCGTCGCCAAATTGCTTCCTAAAAAGAAGGGATAGACATGGGTCAAACTTGAAAAGTAGACAGATGAATAGGAACTCGCCATTAGACTACCAATAAACATGGAGAAAAAGCTAATGATGAAAGCTCCAGCAGAAAGAAGAAAGACCATCCCTCTCAATTGACTACTAGATTTTGAACGTTTCGATAAGAACCAAACCGCTAAGCCCCAAAGGATATAGTAGTGAACCTCAACAGCTAGACTCCAGTTGTGAACAAAGAGATGCGGAATGAACTGGGATTCATAACTTCCCCCTGTTAACATTTCGTAGAAGTTGGTCATAAAACCGAGAACTCCAGCTATCTGGCCACCAATTCCAGCAACATAGTCTTGACGAACCAAGAAAGTAAAAGGCATGGTCACCAAAACCATCAGCACCACAGGTGGCACGATGCGGTAAAACCGTCTCTTAAAAAAGCTCAGCAAATCAATCTGGCGTGCCTTCCCAAATTCTTCTAAAAGGAGGGAAGTGATCAAAAATCCTGAAAAAGTGAAAAAGACATCTACCCCAAAGAAACCTCCAGGAAAGATCGTTTGAAAGAAGTGGTACAAAAGCACCAAAAGTAAACCTGTAATCCTAATCAAGGAAAACCATTTAATACGCATACGAGTCTATTCTCCATTAAATTAGGAAGTAAAACACCACCTAATTTCCATTCCATTATACTCCCTATTCTATCAAAAAAATAGGAAAAATCCTAAGAGAAAACTTAGGATTTTGGCATTCTATTTTTACACTTTAGAAATTGCGCCCTGACTTGTTGTAGCCATATTTTTCTACAAAATACTCACGGAATTCCAAGAGATTGTCATCCATGATGGCTTGGCGGACCTGCTTCATCAGATTGAGTAAGAAGTAGAGATTGTGGTAACTAGTCAAGCGGATACCAAAGGTTTCGTCAGCCTTGAGTAGGTGGCGAAGATAAGCGCGTGTATAGTTCTTACATGTGTAGCAATCGCACTCAGGATCCAGTGGCGTAAAGTCTTCAGCGAATTGGGCATTTTTGACAACCAAACGACCTTGACTGGTCATACAAGTTCCGTTACGAGCGATACGAGTCGGTAAGACACAGTCAAACATATCCACGCCACGAATAACTCCATCAATCAAGCTATCTGGCGCTCCGACACCCATCAAATAGCGAGGTTTGTTTTCAGGTAGCAGTTGAGTTGTGAAATCCAAGACGGCATTCATCTCTTCATGCGTTTCTCCTACTGCCAAACCACCGATAGAGTAGCCAGGGAAGTCCATGCTAACAAGGTCGTGAGCTGACTGACGGCGAAGGTCTTCAAATCCTGCCCCCTGCACAATTCCAAACAAACCTTGGTCATGCGGACGACGGTGAGCCTTCAACCCGCGCTCAGCCCAACGGCTGGTACGTTCGATTGATTTCTTAACGTAATCATAGGGTTGGTAAAACTGAGGACATTCGTCAAAGGACATCATGATGTCTGAGCCCAGATTGTTCTGGATAGAGATGGCCTTTTCTGGCGATAGGAACATCTTGGAACCATTGAGATGGTTTTTAAAGGTTACTCCTTCTTCTGTGATATTTCGACTATCCGCTAGAGAATAAACCTGAAAACCACCACTATCCGTCAAGATGGGCTGATCCCAGTTCATGAACTTGTGGAGACCGCCTGCGCGTGCGATGAGTTCGTCTCCTGGACGGAGCCACAAGTGATAGGTGTTTGACAGGATAATCCCTGAACCCATCTCCTTCAACTCCTCTGGTGATTGAGTCTTGACCGTGGCTTGGGTCCCAACTGGCATAAACATAGGTGTCGGGAAGGTACCGTGCGGAGTGATGATTTCTCCCAGACGAGCTCCTGTGTGTTTTTCTTTCTTAATCAAACGGTATTTGATTGGTGAATCTGACATTTTTTACCTCCGAAGCTGGGAAAAACAGTCCCAGTTCATACTTTGCGCCCAAAGGCATACTGTATGATTTTATCAAAAAAAGCTGGAACTGTCACGAACTATGGTATAATGAGAGAATGAAATACCCAAAAATTGATTTAAAAACTATTCGTCTGCAGGCTAGGCAATTTCAGGCTGAAAATCCCCGCCTCTTTCTGGTCTATCTCTTACCTAGCATACTGGTTATCTTGTCAGGCTTTCTCAACCCCTTGGCTCGTCTCCAAGAAAGTGTTTTAGAGCAATCCTTTTTCAGCATGCTGGCACAAGTTCTCCAAGCCTATCTCTTCCCGCTAGTAGTTTCTTTTATGAGCACGATTTTTCTAGTAGGTGCTGCCTTTGCGACACTCCGACTCCTCAAGGATCCTGATACGGAACTCTCAGTAAAATCAAGCCTGGCCCTCTTTGCTGAAGAGCGCTTCTCGCAAACCTTCCTAACTCTGCTCCTCAAACGTTTCTACCTCTTTTTATGGAGCATTCCAAACTTAGTAGGCATTTATTTTCTCTTTTATAGCAATCTCTTGGCTCGGAGATTTGTCGCCCTACATCCTGAATTTCCAAAATTAGACCTCTCATCCGTTGAAACCGAGCAATTCCTTCTGACCTTTGGCCTCTACTTTTTCGCGAGTCTCATCTTGATGATTGTAGGGAACACCCTCTACGTTCCGCAACATTATGCCTACTCGCAGGTAGAATTCCTCCTCTGCGATACTCTAGATTTAGGACAGGCTAAACCCCGTCAAATCCTGAAAACCAGCCGTTTCTTGATGAAGGGTTACAAATTCCAGTGCTTTGTCCTCGACCTACAACTACTCCCTTGGTACTTCCTCAACTGGCTCACTTTTGGAATTGCTAGTTTTTCAATCCTTCCCTATATCCAGAACAATCATATCTTCTTTTACAGAGCCCTACTAGCCCGTAAACGTCGAAATGGATAAGAGCATACAAAAACCAGCATCGTTCAGGACGCTGGTTTTCTAATTTAAAAAGCAAAATACTCAGCAGAGTCAAAATAGCAGGCCCACCTTGCTTCAGAATAATCTTCTTGTCTGCTGTCAGAGAACCGTAGGTCACTGCACCAAGCACAAATAAAACAAAGATGGTCACAATTTCCAAACTTTGTGAGAAATAAATCCCGTACAAGAGAAACACACCTATCAAAGCATTATAAATTCCTTGATTTTTAAATAATGAACTCACTGAAGGACGAGCCAGTTCTTCCTTATCCACATTAAACACTCGACTAGTAGTATCTGATTGCGTAGCCACACTTTCCAAATAAAAAATGTAAAAATGCTCCAAAGCAACGATAGTTGCTAAAATAATTGTAAAAATAGACATATTCTTCTCCTTAAATTTTTATCTCTTCTAAGCCAGATATCAACTTTTCTAACAAGCGACTGAACTCTTCTCGCTCTCCTTTTGTAAGTACACTCTCCATCTGATTTTTTACGTTTATATGTTGTTGAGGAGAGTTGGTTACTAGTTGTTCTCTCGCAAAGTCTGTCACTTCCACCAAAACCTCCCTCTGGTTTTCAGGATTCCGACGTCGATTAACCAAACCTTCCTTTTCCAGAATTTTAAAGTGCCTTGTCAAGGCAGCCTGATCAATCTTCAATCTATCCTGAACTGCTATTTGATTACACGGTGACTGATTGATTAAGAAACATAAGATTTGATAACGAGTCAGACTAATTCCCAATTGGCGTTCAAATAGTTGTGTCATAGACTGATCTGCTAATCGTAGTTGATACAGTAAATCATGGATTGCTACCATAAATCTTCTCTCTTTAAAGTTGATTTATCAACGATTGACTTATCAAGTATAATGTAATCCAAAAAATAAATCAAGTAATATGCCTACATTCTCTTGAAATATTACTCACTTCCTCATATTTATCCCTTTTATCCTGAAGAATTTACACACAAAAAGAAGCGGGAACTCAATCAGTTCCCAACTTCCATTTTAATGATTAGTTCATTGAAACGTGAACGTGGTCATAGTGGTTTTCGGTTACGCTGCCACGGTCTGGCATTGGATTCCACGTGTAGGCTGGTCCATATTTACTATCATATGGAGCGTAGAAACGTTGTTTCCAGATGATGTAGTTGATACCACGGCTAGCCATATTTTTGACTGCATATTCTGCAATTTGATCCCCGAGTGCTGAACTCACTGGAACCATGAAGTCGATGGCCAAACCTTTACCATGGTCCCCACTGTCACCAGGACGGTAGCCACTAAAGGATGTAATCCCAAACAAGTTGGCTACTTCTTCTTTAAAGGCTGCTGTTTGTGGTTGAAGACCTGCATTCTCAGACTTAGCTACAGCAAGTCCTGCATAGTCAGGAGCCGCTGGAGCTGAATAAGTTCTTGAAGGAGTTTGGCTTTGCTCTGCTTGATAAGTCGAAGTTGCAGTGTCAGAAGTTGCTGTTGATGCTGCTGTTTCTTCTGTTGCACTTGTTCCTGTTGTATCAGCAGGCGTTTCAGTTGCTGGAGCAGCTGCTACTGGGGCTTCTGCTGGAGTTGTTGCTGCCGTTTCTTCGGTAGCTGGAATCGCCACTTGTGGAGCTTCTTCAACTGGGCGAGTTGTTTCTGCTACTGGTGCTTCCGCTAGAGTCGTTTCAGCTGTTTCTTCAGCTACAGGTGTTTCTGTAGATAGTGTCTCTTCAGCAACTGTCGCTGTCTCAGAAACTTCTGAACTTGGCGCTACTTCTGCTGGTTTTTCAGTCTCTGTTGCAGTTGGAGCTTCCTCAATTGGTTGAGAAAGATCTTCTACTTGAACTGTTTGTTCATCAACTGTCACTTGATTCGTCGTCAAATCAGCTGTCGCAGTCGTCACTTCTTCACTAGCATCTGATTGAGGAGCTTGGATTTCAACTTCCGTTACCTCTTCTTCCTCATTGACAGTTGTAGTGAGGACAGTATCTGGGAAAATCAAGTCCATATTGGTAATTTTATTCAAATTAGCAAGGACCGTCACATCTACTCCCAAAGCTTCTGCAATCGTGCTCAGGGTATCACCATACTGAACTGTATAGCTGTTTTTGTTTTCGTTTTTCGTCACGTCATTTTGGATTTGCTCAACGCTACGTGCTGTCCAAGAGATTTCTTGAGCTTTAGCTCCTAATGCGGGAGCAAGAGACAAGGCTACTGTTGAGGCTAAAATAATTCTTTTCTTCATTCGTTCATATTCCTTTCAAATGAGTACCTGTCTATCATAACACAAAAAAAGCAGAAAAAAAGCCCTCTCGGGCCTATTTAACAGAACTGTCTATTCCTTGTAACAAACTCGATTACTTGAAATAGTTTGTTAGGTTTCTGTCACAAAACTGACACAATCTTCTCGTCCCCAATCCTCAAAAATATGAGGAACATCTGCCAGTGCTTGAATCCTCTGATTCCCTTCATAAGAAGACTCTAAAAAGTTGATGCTTTGAAGGCCACTATTCTGGGCAAATTCCACATCCAAAGTTCGGTCTCCTATATAGTAGGTGTTCTCAGAATCCAACTCATACTTGTCTAGCAGATAGGTCGCCGCTTCTGGACTGGGCTTGCGCGCAAAGCCACTCTGACTGGTTAAAATCTCTTTGAAATAGGATTCCAACCCCAAGTCTCTGAGAATGGCAAAAGCATTGTCCCCCTTATGAGTATAGACAAACTGCTGAATCCCTGCTTGGTCTGCCCAAGCTAGCACTTCACGCACACCTGGCATCAAAACTACCTGAGTATTCTTCTCAGCCAGACTCTGGGCACGCACCTGATTGAGTACTTCCGCATCCAGATTTCTCTCTTCTGCTACCTGCTCCAGCAAATCCTGCACAGAGTACCTGAGGATAAACTCTCTCACTTTTTCCTTATCATAAGGAATAGAAAATTGAGCAAAGGTCTCCTCAATCCCTGACAAAATCGCTTCGTAAGAGTCCAATAAAGTCCCGTCTAAATCCCAAATAAAGGCTATTTTTTGCATCTCCTATCCTTTCAAGCTCATATAACGCTGGTAACGGTAACGTAGAAATAACCAACGGAAACCATTATCCAAGAGAGTCCCTGCCCAAATACCAGGCAAGCCCCAACCAAGAACAATACCCATAAGATAGGCTGTCCCTATACGGATACACCACATCCCAATACTTGTCGCATAAAAGGGGAGGCGAGCATTTCCCAATCCCTGCCACACTGCCGTATATATAACTGTCCCTGTCGCCATGGGAGTTCCTAGTAGAGAGAACAGTGCAACCAAAACGCTCGCTTCGACCGCTACAGGGTCCGTCGTATAGAGATGAGTCAATGGTGTCCCCAAGGCATAGATACTGAGAGTTAAGGGCAACATGAGAAGTAGAGAAAGCCAAAAGGTTTGCTTGCTCAAATCATCTACTCTTTCCCAGTTATCCTCTCCAACTGCTCGAGCTACCTGCATGACCGTCGCCGTAGCGACGCCAAAGGCAGGCATATAGTTAAACTGGGTCAAGACTTCTCCAACTGCATTCCCCGCTACTGCCTCCGTCCCAAAAGAAACAACCAAGGCAATGATGACAACGTCTCCAGCCCGCATCATGAGACGTTCCCCTGCCGCTGGCAAAGCCAAGGTCAGTAAGTCTTTATCCAGTCCAAAAGTCGGTTTCTCAAAAGGCAGCTTTAATTGAGACCACAAAATCACAAGACCAACCAAGCGAGACAGAATAGTCCCCCATGCAACACCAGCTATGCCCATATCAAGAACAAAAATAGCTAGACTTGAAAAAAGAATATTTAAGGCATTGGATAAAAGACTCACATAGAGGGGTAGACGCGGATTATGCGTTGCACGAATCAAGGCACCTAGACTGGTCATCAAGCCCAAGAGAACAATCGATCCACCTACCAAAGATAGGTAGAGCCCACCACTCTCGGCCACCTCCTGCTCAGTTCCCAAGAGTCCTATCATCTCTTTCCCAGCAAAGAGCGATAAGGCTCCTAAAAGCAAACTCAGTAGCAAGGTAATCTTCAGCGCTTCAGTCACATGATAAGCTAGCTTGGACTGGTCTTTCTGACCCATGCTTTTTGAAATAACACTGGAAATAGCAGCCCCCAAAGCGATGAAAATGGCCTGGTAAATCGTGATAACATTGCCAGCTACTGAAACACCCGAAATAGCGATCAAGCCCAAGTGGGCGACCAAGTAGCTGTCCACCATCCCCATGAGCATCTGCAAAAAGTTTTCACCCATAACTGGCAATGCAATATTAAGAATGTCTTTATTTTTTTTAAACAATCCTTCCTCCTGATGAAAAGAAACTCAGTTGGTTTCCCAA
The DNA here is from genome assembly GCF_001075675.1 of Streptococcus oralis. GTDB lineage: Bacteria > Bacillota > Bacilli > Lactobacillales > Streptococcaceae > Streptococcus > Streptococcus oralis_V. The sequence goes on along the minus strand of NZ_JUNW01000022.1, from coordinate 3,192 downwards.
CCGAGTTTACTTCCTCTGTCTTAAAGTCCTAGATAAGCCTCAACCGCTGCTTGCATATCAGCAGCTGCCACTGTTGTTTTGTGACGAACAGGAGCTGTCTCAAGCCCGTCAACTGCTGACGGCACTGCCACTCCTGAAATGTCATGTAATTGAGCCAAGGCTTCAAAGTCAGTCAAGCCTGCTTTTCCTGTTACAGCTTCTACTGCAACCACTGGGAACTTGTAGGGACTAGCTGTTGAAGCAATCACTGTCTTAGCCGCATCCCCAGTAGCCGCTTGGTATTTTCTATAAACAGCTGAGGCAACCGCCGTATGTGGATCCTCGATATAGCCATCTGTTTGATAAACATGTTTAATTTCTGCCGCAGTTTCTTCCTCAGTCGCATATTCAGCTGCAAAGAGATCCAGAATCGCTGCATCAAAGTCTGTCAATTCATATTGTCCTTGTGTACTCAAGGCATTCATGAGTTCAGCTGTCTTAACCGCATCATTCCCCAAAAGATGGAAAATCAAACGCTCTAAGTTTGAAGATACTAAGATATCCATGGATGGGCTAGTTGTGACCTTAAACTCACGTTTCTTGTCATAGACACGTGTTTTAAAGAAATCTGTCAAGACATTGTTATCATTTGAAGCACAGATCAATTTGCCAACTGGTAGACCGATTTGTTTGGCATAAAAGGCAGCCAAGATATTTCCAAAGTTTCCAGTTGGTACTGTGAAGTTAACTTTTTCACCAGCTACAATCTCACCAGTCTTAACCAACTGAGCGTAGGCATAGACATAATAAACAACCTGTGGAACCAAGCGACCAATATTCATAGAGTTAGCTGATGAAAATTGCAGTTTATTGACAACCAACTTTTCACGAAGAGCTACATCGTTAAACATATGTTTCACATTTGTTTGCGCATCATCAAAGTTTCCATCGATAGCGATAACATGAGTGTTGTCGCCAGTCTGAGTAGTCATTTGCAACTCTTGAACCTTGCTGACACCATCCTTTGGATAAAAGACAATAATCTCAGTCCCAGGTACATCCGCAAACCCTGCCATAGCAGCTTTCCCAGTATCACCCGATGTCGCTGTCAAAATGACGATTTTGTTCTCCAAACCATGCTTTTTAGCGGCTGTCGTCATAAAGTACGGTAAGATGGACAAGGCCATATCCTTAAAGGCAATCGTTGAACCATGGAACAATTCCAAGTTGTATTGCCCATCTAGTTTCACCAAAGGGGCAATAGCTGGAGTATCAAATTTACTATCGTAGGCATTGGTGATACAGTAATCCAACTCCTCAGCCGTAAAGTCATCTAAAAATGCTGATAAAACTAATTTAGCCACTTCTTGGTAAGAAGCATCTTTTAATGTGTCAAAGTCCAAATCCACCTTTGGATAAGTAAGCGGAGTAAACAGACCACCATCCGTCGCCAAACCTTGCAAAATAGCTTGGCTGGCAGTTACTGTATTATTGGCATCACGCGTTGATTGATAAACTAATGTCATGAATCTCTATCCTTTATCTATAGTCTCTTCCATTATATCACGATTTTTCAGAAAATTCTCCCTTTATAAGAGAAATTATAATCCCAATTCTTTCTTCAAAGGCTCTAAATAAACCATTTCTTGCTTATCTCTTTTCTCCAGTCCTTCCTCAGCTAGGATGAGTAAGTCTTTAGAAAACTCGAGAACCGCAGCTTCTTCTTCATCTGTGAGTTGTTTTTTAGAAAATTGTCGTCTTAAAAGCTTATAATCACGACCAAATGTGGTAAAAAATGGTGCAGATTGCAAGTAAGCTTCTAACTTGTCTAAATTGAGCAACAAACCCAAATGAAAAGCCGCCGCAGCAAAGGTACGATTCAAGGGTTGCGTACAGACACTACGAAACTCAACTGTTCCTCGAGTCGTTAAGTCTTGGTACTGGTAACTACGATGAGTTTGGAAATCCTCCTCCTGAGGATGAATTAACACCTCATCCCCATTAAGGGTAAATGCTTGGATTTCAGGTGTAGCCAAATAGTCCCTAGCCTGAATCGGATAAAAATAATAGGTCTGCCCACCACGCTCCGCAGTAAAAATCGCAGAATGATCTAGATAATCAAAAAAATCATTCTCATCTTTGAAGAGTCTGGCATTGACGCCTACATTTTCAGGATAAATCCCGTGCATGGATTCTTCCCAAAAAATATCCCTTGAAATCTTAGTATCCCAATCTTCCCCTGAAAACTCAGAATTGGCAAATAAAAAGGCTTTTGCAGCTTCAATTTGCGTAAAAGCATTGATAACCCGCAAGTAGTTGGACTTTGAAACGTCCAGTTGAACCTGACTTCCACAGATAAAGGCACCATACTCAGGGAAATGATGTAAATCTGATTTAGTTACATTTCTACTCAAATTCAGATAATCCATCAACATCTGATAGCGGGGATAAGCCACTGGACAATTCTCATTTTTATCCCAGTTGGGATGAATGCCGCAGCCAACAATAGCATGGTTAGCTTCACCCAACTTATTCTGAATCGTAGCCATATAGAAGTTAAAGCGTTCTTCTACCTCTTGGATAGATTCGGCCTTTCCGAATGCAAACTCAATCGTCGTATAAGCAACCTCAAACAAGATCGTATCTTGGCTGACTGGATCAAGCAACTGAATTGGATTCCCAAAATCATCCACTTTTTCGATAGTGAAGCCCAATACTGATGGTAAATACCGAAAGAGATCCTTAACAACTTCACCATCTGTAGCTTCACCCTCTAAATTTACAATAGGATATTCTAACTCAATCCCAATAAATAAATCTGGGTTCTCTTTTATATTCTTTAAGTAACGTTTCTTTAGTAATTCAACAGACCGAGACATTAATCACCAAACTCTTTCATAATCAAAATAAATTGTGAATAAGTAATATTATACCAAAAATACACTAAAAATGATTAGAATAAGAAGAAAAAGATGATTCATCAGTTATCTGTACTTAAAGAAAAATATCAAAATCTTCACCAAATCAAAAAACAAGGTCCGAAAACCTTGTCTTTATTACTATACCGGCGGCCGGGGTCGAACCGGCACGTCCTTGCGGACACTGGATTTTGAGTCCAGCGCGTCTGCCAATTCCGCCACGCCGGCAAATAGTAACTGGGGTAGCTGGATTCGAACCAACGCATGAGGGAGTCAAAGTCCCTTGCCTTACCGC
>NZ_JUNW01000021.1:0-284 GCF_001075675.1 Streptococcus oralis | reverse complement strand
ACTGTCACTTCATGTGTAGCAGTGTCGTATGTCACACCTGCTTCGCTACCTGCTTTTTCAGTAATTGTGTAAGTGTGAGGGCCTGCAGCATCATAGCTGATTGCTGGGAAAGTAACAGTACCGTCTGCTGCGTTTTTAGCTGTCGCAACGACTTTGTCACCTTCTTTAAGTTCGAATTCGTATTTGTCAGCTTCTAGAGCTTTACCGTTCAAGACTTTAGTAGCTGTGATAGTAGCTGTTGTTGTAGCTGCTTTGTAAGTATTGGTGAAGGTTGGGTTGTTGTC
>NZ_JUNW01000020.1:0-43567 GCF_001075675.1 Streptococcus oralis | reverse complement strand
CATTTTAAGTTCTTTCCTATATATGGGCTTTAACAAATGTTTGAAACCTTAAAATTTTTTTAAAAATTTTTCTAAAAAAGCTTGCAACCGTTTTCTATTTGTGCTATACTAAGTTCGTAAAAGAAAACGTTTGCGTTTTCTCATTAAATTATTTTTGTTATTCTTTAGGAGGAATACACTATGTCATCTAAATTCATGAAGAGCGCTGCTGTGCTCGGAACTGCTACTCTTGCTAGCTTACTTTTGGTAGCTTGCGGAAGCAAAACTGCTGATAAAGCAGCTGATACTAGCTCATCTGAAGCAAAAGAAATCACTTTCTACGTTGAAGACCAATACAAAGCCTACGCTGAAAAAGTTGCTGCAGCTTATGAAAAAGAATCAGGTACAAAAGTTAACATCAAATCAGGTGACCAACTTGGTGGACTTGACAAACTTTCTCTTGACAACCAATCAGGTCAAGCTGCTGACGTTATGATGGCACCATACGACCGCGTAGGTAGCCTTGGTACTGACGGACAACTTTCAGAAGTTACTTTGAGCGATGGTGCAAAAACAGATGATAAGACTAAATCTCTTGTAACAGCTGCTGACGGTAAAGTTTACGGTGCTCCTGCCGTTATTGAGTCTCTTGTTATGTACTACAACAAAGACTTGCTAAAAGAAGCTCCAAAAACTTTTGCTGAATTAGAAGAACTTGCTAAAGACAGCAAATACGCTTTCGCTGGTGAAGATGGCAAAACTACTGCATTCCTAGCTGACTGGACAAACTTCTACTACGCATACGGACTTCTTGCTGGTAACGGTGGTTACGTATTCGGACAAAACGGTAAAGACGCTAAAGACATCGGTCTTGCAAACGACGGTTCTATCACTGGTGTCAACTACGCTAAATCTTGGTATGAAAAATGGCCTAAAGGGATGCAAGATACTGAAGGTGCTGCAAACTTGATCCAAACTCAATTCCAAGAAGGTAAAACAGCTGCTATCATCGACGGTCCTTGGAAAGCTCAAGCATTCAAAGATGCTAAAGTAAACTACGGTGTTGCTACTATTCCAACTCTTCCAAATGGTAAAGAATACACACCATTCGGTGGTGGTAAAGCTTGGATCATCCCATCAAGCACTAAGAACCTTGAAGCTGCACAAAAATTTGTAGACTTCCTTGTTTCAACTGAACAACAAAAAGCATTCTACGATGCAACTAACGAAATCCCAGCTAACACTGAAGCTCGTTCATACGCTGAAGGTAAAAACGATGAGTTGACAACAGCTGTTATCAAACAGTTCAAGAACGCTCAACCAATGCCAAACATTTCTCAAATGTCAGCAGTTTGGGATCCAGCTAAAACTATGCTCTTTGATGCTGTAAGTGGTAAAAAAGATGCTAAAACAGCTGCTAACGATGCTGTAACATTGATCAAAGAAACAATCAAACAAAAATTTGGTGAATAATTGAATTCGTTACAAGGGGGGAGAATACAAATCCCCCTTTGATTTTATAAATTTACGAATGATTGCAGTTGCCTATCTAGTGATTGGAGACAAACTTCAATCTCGTATCCTATGAAAGGAGTATTCATGGAAAACCAACAACCTAGCAAAGCAGCCTTGCTTTCAGTGATTCCTGGGTTAGGACAGATTTACAATAAACAAAAGGCCAAAGGTTTTATCTTCCTTGGTGTAACTATCGTATTTGTTCTTTATTTCCTAGCACTTGCAGCCCCTGAATTGCACAATTTGATCACTCTTGGTGACAAGCCAGGTCGTGATAATTCCCTCTTTATGCTGATTCGTGGTGCCTTCCATTTAATCTTTGTAGTCGTTTATGTGCTCTTTTATTTCTCAAATATTAAAGATGCACATACAATCGCAAAACGTATTAACAATGGAATTCCTGTCCCACGTACTTTTAAAGATATGATCAAAGGTATTTATGAGAATGGTTTCCCTTACCTCTTGATCATCCCATCTTACGTCGCTATGACATTTGCGATTATCTTCCCAGTTATCGTAACCTTGATGATTGCCTTTACCAACTATGACTTCCAACACTTGCCACCAAACAAATTGTTGGACTGGGTTGGTTTGACTAACTTTACAAACATCTGGAGCTTAAGTACCTTCCGTTCAGCCTTCGGTGCGGTTCTTTCTTGGACCATCATCTGGGCCTTGTCTGCTTCTACTTTGCAGATTGTGATTGGTATCTTCACTGCTATCATTGCTAACCAACCATTTATCAAAGGAAAACGTATCTTTGGTGTTATTTTCCTTCTTCCTTGGGCTGTTCCAGCCTTCATCACTATCTTGACATTCTCAAACATGTTTAACGATAGTGTCGGAGCGATCAACACTCAAGTATTGCCTATCTTGGCTAAGGTTCTTCCTTTCCTTGACGGTGCTCTTATCCCTTGGAAAACAGACCCAACTTGGACGAAGATTGCCTTGATTATGATGCAAGGTTGGCTAGGATTCCCATACATCTACGTTTTGACTTTGGGTATCTTGCAGTCGATTCCTAACGACCTCTACGAAGCGGCTTACATCGATGGTGCCAATGCTTGGCAAAAATTCCGCAACATCACTTTCCCTATGATTTTGGCTGTTGCAGCACCAACATTGATCAGCCAATACACCTTCAACTTTAACAACTTCTCTATCATGTACCTCTTCAACGGCGGAGGTCCTGGTAGCGTTGGTGGTGGAGCCGGTTCAACTGATATCTTGATCTCATGGATTTATCGTTTGACAACAGGTACATCTCCTCAATACTCTATGGCGGCAGCTGTTACCTTGATCATCTCTATCATTGTCATCTCTATCTCTATGATCGCATTCAAGAAACTACACGCATTTGATATGGAGGACGTCTAAGATGAATAACTCAATCAAACTCAAACGTAGACTGACTCAAACCCTCACTTACCTCTACTTGATTGGTCTTTCAATCGTGATTATCTATCCACTTTTGATTACTATTATGTCAGCCTTCAAGACTGGTAACGTCGTAGCTTTTAAACTAGATGCTAACATCGACTTTAGCTTTGCCAACTTCCAAGGGCTCTTCACTGAAACCTTGTACGGCACTTGGTACCTCAACACTTTGATTATCGCCTTGATTACAATGGCTGTTCAAACAAGTATCATCGTACTTGCTGGTTATGCCTACAGCCGTTACAACTTCTTGGCTCGTAAACAAAGTTTGGTCTTCTTCTTGATCATCCAAATGGTGCCAACTATGGCCGCTTTGACAGCCTTCTTCGTTATGGCCCTTATGTTGAACGCCCTTAACCATAGCTGGTTCCTCATCTTCCTATATGTCGGTGGTGGTATCCCAATGAACGCTTGGTTGATGAAAGGTTACTTCGACACAGTACCAATGTCTCTTGATGAATCAGCAAAACTAGATGGTGCAGGACACTTCCGTCGCTTCTGGCAAATTGTTCTCCCACTCGTTCGCCCAATGGTTGCAGTACAAGCGCTCTGGGCCTTCATGGGACCTTTCGGAGACTATATCCTCTCTAGTTTCTTGCTTCGTGAGAAAGAATACTTTACAGTTGCCGTTGGTCTACAGACCTTTGTCAGCAATGTGAAAAACTTGAAGATTGCCTACTTCTCAGCAGGTGCTATCCTCATCGCCCTTCCAATCTGTATTCTCTTCTTCTTCCTACAAAAGAACTTTGTTTCAGGACTTACAAGTGGTGGCGACAAGGGATAATTTATCCCCGTCACCCTTTTTCATTTTGATCTTGTTTCTAAAGTTAAAAGATTAGACACAAGACCGCAAATAGTAGCAAAATCAGCTTTTCAGTAAGCAATTTATCTACTAGACTTGAAATAAAGTACATTTCTCTATATAATAATACTCATATAGAAAACACTTTTAGAAAGATACAAATGCTTCCATATCCATTTTCATATTTTTCAAGTATTTGGGGATTTCGTAAGCCCCTGTCAAAACGTTTTGGACTCAACTGGTTTCAACTCCTCTTTACTAGCATTTTCCTCATCAGCTTGTCCATGATTCCAATTGCCATTCAAAACAGCTCACAGGAAACGTATCCACTGGATACCTTTATCGATAATGTCTACACACCCCTGACAGATGAAGCGATCATGGACTTGTCAGAGAATGTGCAGATAGTAGATGGAAAACTGAGCTATTCTGGGACTAAAAATCAGCAAGCTTCTCTTCTGATTGGTCCAAGTCCAAGCAAGGAATTGCCAAAGGATTTGCAACTTCATTTTGATACTGAAGAACTCATCATCAGCAAGGAAAGCAAGGAACTGACCCGCATTCGCTACCACGCCATTCAAACGGAGAGTTTCCAGAGTAAGGAAGCTTTAACCCAGGCTATTTCTAAAGACTGGTACCAACAGAACCGTGTCTATATCAGTCTCTTTCTCGTCCTTGGTGCTAGCTTCCTCTTTGGATTGAATTTCTTCATTGTCTCCCTTGGAGCTAGTCTTCTCCTTTATATCACCAAAAAATCACGCCTCTTTTCATTTAGGAGCTTTAAAGAGTGCTACCATTTTATCTTGAACTGTTTAGGATTACCAACTCTGATTACGCTTGTTTTGGGACTTTTTGGCCAAAATATGACAACCCTTATCACTGTACAAAACATTCTTTTTGTTCTTTATCTGGTCACCATCTTTTATAAAACACATTACCGCGATCCAGATTATCATAAATAGGAGATTTTTATGCCCGTGACGATTAAAGATGTGGCTAAAGCAGCAGGTGTCTCACCTTCAACTGTTACCCGCGTCATCCAAAATAAATCAACGATTAGTGATGAAACCAAAAAACGAGTTCGCAAGGCGATGAAGGAGCTCAACTACCATCCCAACCTCAATGCTCGTAGCTTGGTAAGTAGCTATACTCAGGTTATCGGTCTGGTGCTTCCTGATGACTCGGATGCCTTTTACCAAAATCCTTTCTTCCCATCTGTCCTACGAGGGATTGCCCAAGTCGCGTCTGAAAACCACTACGCTATCCAGATTGCAACGGGGAAAGATGCAAAAGAGCGGCTCAAAGCTATTTCTCAGATGGTCTATGGTAAGCGTGTAGATGGTTTGATTTTCCTCTATGCTGAAGAAGAAGACCCTCTGGTCAAGCTAGTAGCCGATGAGCAGTTCCCTTTCCTCATTCTCGGAAAATCTACTTCACCCTTTATCCCTCTTGTTGATAATGACAATGTACAGGCGGGCTTTGATGCGACCGAGTATTTCATCAAAAAAGGATGCAAACGAATTGCCTTCATCGGGGGGACAAAGCGACTCTTCGTAACGCAAGATCGTCTAACTGGCTATGAGTCCGCACTCAAACAACACCAACTTCCGATTGATACCAACTTAACCTACTTTGCAACCGAATTTCTAGAAGAAAAAGGGTATCAGTTCAGTGAACTCCTATTCAATCACGATCCGCAGATTGATGCTATCATCACAACCGACAGTCTCCTAGCCGAAGGAGCCTGTGACTATATCGCTAAGCACAAACTGGATGTTCCTGTCTTGAGTTTCGACTCTGTCAATCCTCGACTTGACCTCGTAGCTTATGTGGACATCAATAGTCTGGAACTTGGGCGCGTTTCCTTTGAAACCATTCTCCAGATCATCAACGATGCTAAAAACAATAAACAGATTTGTTACCGCCAGTTGATTGGACACAAAATTATCGAAAAATAAAGACCAGCCCCAAGGCTGGTCTTTTGAGTATTATTAATTGTCTGTTTCTACGAATCGTCCGAGGATGTGGACATTTTCGGATACAGAGACAAAGGCTGTCGGATCGACCTGTTTCATGATGTGTTTAAAATCATTAAACTCTGCTCGTGTGATAACCGTAATCAAGACTGCTTTTCTCTCATGATTATAGGTCCCTTCTGCATCGTGGATCATGGTTGCTCCGCGGTGCAATTTTTTATGGATTTTTGCGATTACCTTGTCAGGATTATTGGTCACAATCATGGCCTGCATACGTTTTTGCTTGGTAAAGACCGCATCCGTCACACGGCTCGATACAAAGATGGTAATCATGGAGTAGAGGGCGTATTTCCAACCAAAGGTCAATCCTGCTATCAGCATAATCGTCCCATTCACTAAGAAAGAAATACTACCGACATTTCTCCCTGTTTTCTTTCGAATGGTCAGACTGACGATATCTGTACCTCCGCTAGAAATATTGTTACGGAGCGCAAAACCAATCCCCAAGCCCATGACAACACCCCCAAAAAGGGCGTTGATAATGGGATCCTCTGTCAAGGTCACAACTGGTACAAGCTGGATAAAGAGAGAACTCATGGATACTGTGATGAAGGTAAAGATTGTAAACTTATGCCCAATCTGATACCAAGCCAAAATCATCAACGGAAAATTGATAGCATAAAAGGTTAGCGATATCGGAATGTAAAAACCAAACCAGTGATTACTCAAGGCAGAGATAATCTGTGCCAGACCCGTCGCGCCACTGGAGTAAACGTGCCCTGGTTGAAAAAAGAAATTGACTGCTACTGCTGACAGAAAGCCATAAACCAGAGAAGCCGATACTTTCTCATCATATTTTTCCCGAGAGATACTTTGTAAAACTCGTAAGATTTTTATCTGATAAGCAAAGCGGCGCAGATAATAGCGCCACCGCTTAATTCGTTTTGCTTGTTTCATCTTCTTCTACTTGTAAGCTGAGTTCCTCTAGTTGTTTGAGAGCGACTGTTGATGGAGCTTGAGTCATTGGGTCTGTTGCCTTATTGTTCTTAGGAAAGGCAATGACTTCACGAATATTTTCTTCTCCTGCTAAGAGCATCACAAAACGGTCAAGTCCAATAGCCAAACCACCATGTGGTGGGAAACCATAGTCCATGGCTTCAAGAAGGAAGCCAAACTGGTCATTTGCTTCTTCAGATGAGAAACCAAGAGCCTTAAACATGCGTTCTTGAAGGTCTTTTTGGTTGATACGAAGACTACCACCACCAAGCTCATAACCGTTCAAGACGATATCGTAAGCAATGGCACGAACCTTAGCCAAATCACCTTCTAATTCGTGAGCTGTTTCTTCCTGTGGAAGGGTAAATGGGTGGTGGGCGCTCATGTAGCGACCTTCTTCTTCAGACCATTCAAACATTGGCCAATCAACCACCCAAAGGAAGTTGAATTTATCGTTATCAATCAAGCCAAGCTCTTTGGCAATACGTCCACGAAGGGCACCAAGGGTTGCATTTGCTACTTCAAGCGTATCCGCCACAAAGAGAACCAAATCCTTGTCTTCAAGACCAAGCGCTGCAGTCAATTCTGCTTGCATCCCAGTCAAGAACTTGGCAACTGGTCCATTTAATTCTCCCTCAACTACCTTGACCCAAGCAAGACCTTTGGCACCGTACTGTTTGGCTACTTCGGTCATCTTGTCGATGTCTTTACGTGAGTAGTTATCCGCAGCTCCTTTGACCACAATAGCTTTAACGGCAGGTGCTTCTGAAAAGACTTTGAAATCAACACCTCTAACCACTTCTGTCAAGTCCTGAAGCAACATATCAAAACGAGTATCTGGCTTATCAGAACCGTAAAAGGCCATAGCATCATCATACTTCATACGAGGAAATGGAAGAGTTACTTCGATGCCTTTGGTTTCTTTCATCACGCGCGCAATCAATCCTTCTGTAATATCTTGGATTTCTTGCTCCGTAAGGAAGGATGTTTCCAAGTCGACCTGGGTGAACTCAGGCTGACGATCACCACGCAAGTCCTCATCACGGAAACATTTGACGATTTGGTAATAGCGGTCGAAACCAGCATTCATCAACAATTGCTTAGTGATTTGTGGACTTTGAGGAAGAGCGTAGAAATGCCCTTTATTGACACGAGATGGCACCAAATAGTCACGCGCCCCTTCTGGCGTTGACTTCGAAAGGAATGGCGTCTCCACATCGATAAACTCCAACTCATCCAAGTAATTACGGATAGAGTGGGTCACCTTGGCACGAAGCTTAAGGTTTTCTAGCATTTCTGGACGACGAAGGTCAAGGTAACGGTAACGCAAACGTGTATCGTCATTGGCCTCAATCCCATCTTTAATCTCAAAAGGTGTTGTTTTGGCTGTATTAAGCACCGTCAAAGCTGTCACGTTCAACTCAACTGCACCAGTCGGCAATTTATCATTAGCTTGCTCACGCGCAACGACTTGTCCAGTCACCTCGATGACAAACTCACTGCGAAGACTTTCAGCTGTTGCCATGACCTCTGCAGATACTTTTTCAGGGTTGATAACCAACTGCATGATTCCTTCACGGTCACGAAGGTCGATAAAGATTAAACCACCCAAGTCACGACGACGGCCAACCCATCCTTTCAAAGTAATCTCTTGTCCGATATGTTCCTCACGAACACGACCAGCATACATACTACGTTTCATGTTTTCTCTCCTCTTTTATTCTGTTACTATTTTACCATAAAAGCGCAGGCTCTTCATGAAAATCAGCAGAAAAGTTTGATTGTCTTTAGAAATCAAAACGAACAGACAAAAAATCCGATGAAAACGTCATCGGATTCTCTGATTATGATTCTTAACCTTTTTTACGCTTTTCAGCAATCTCAGCTGCCTTTTTAGGTAGAACAATCTCCGTCGCATAAGCTGTCGCAAAACGCAAGACACCTGCAATAGGCGCAAAGACAACCGCTAGATAGTTGTAAAAGAAGTCGCCTTTAAAGGCATAGGCAAGTGCCCCGATGATAAAGAAGAGAACGACCGCCTGTATCACTGCTAATAAAATTACTCGTTTCATGTGACCTCCTGACTCTATTATAGCATGAGTATCATCAAAAAGCCGATTAAATTATTCAAAGCGTGGAGAGAAATGCTGTAAAGAAGACCTTTTCGGCTTACATAAGCCAGTCCCAAACTCAATCCCAGACTAGCATAAACTAAAAACTGTTGCAAAGTCCCTGGAAAATGAATCAAGGCAAAAAGCACACTTGATACGAGGAGAAACAGAGCTGTCTGTTTGCTGTTGTTCTGCTTAGGAAAGAGATAGCGCGCCAGCATCCCTCTAAAAATGAGTTCTTCCGTCAGAGGAGCAAAGACTACCACCATAAAGAAACCAAATACAGGCTGAGCAACTGTCAATTGTGATACGATTTGTTGATTGACTGACGGATCTTCTGGCAAAAAGAACTGAGCTGTAATCGCCACTAGCAAAACCAGAGTAGGCAACCAGATATAACGATTAAAAGCTGTCGTCTGGATGCTAACCTTTTCTGTCTGATACCATCTGTAAACTCCATAAACATAGGCCCCTGACAGAGCGATATAGAGTGGCAAGACTCCAAAGATCGAAGCCCCTAGGTCAAGCGCTGATAAAGCCATACTCTGAATCAGACCATAGCCAAAGTAAAAGGATAGGACAGCTAGAAGAAACCAGCCAAGATTTTTAAGTAATTTCATAAAAGACTCCTATTTGAAATAACGTTTTACCATAGGTAATTGCATCACATTGATATAAATATGGATCGCTCCTACAAGCAAGAAGGCTAGTAACTGAATCTCTCCTGTCAGTAAGGAAAAGAGAACGATTAGAAAATAGAGAGTTGGCAAGACATACTGGTTTAATTGGAATAAAATTCGAAAACTCTGTTCTAAATTAGCCTTGCGCTCCCCTTCATCGTAAGAGTTTATATAGCCCAAGACATCTTTTGGTGTAGAGAAGAATTCCAAATCAAACTGACGAACGATCGCAATGGTCTTATAGAGATATTTTTGAGCACTGAAAATCATCACTAATGCCAAAAAAGAAAGAGATAAGGTTATATAGCTGATATTTAGTACAATTACTTCACTACCTGAGATGAAAAGAGCCAAAAAAATCGCTACGCCTGCACTATTAAAAGCAATAGTTCCAAACTCGAGATTACGATACATTTGTACATAATAGGTTTCATTCAGATCATCATCCATTTCCTCTTGATACAAGGAGTGAAATTTTCTGCTTTTCTTTAAGAAATCGAAAGTCAAAAACATACTAATGAAACCTAACAGTAAACAAATAGATGATATCCATGGAGTCACGGTTTTGACATCTAAAATGGTTCCGTAGTTTTCGGTATAGGCCTTAAACATCTCTGCAAACATGACCAAGAAGCCTCCCAAGATAACAGCCATTAAAAATAACAATCCACGTTTCTTTTTCATATTCATACTCTTTCTAAACTAAACCAATCCAACTAACCACTGACCAAACACTTTACCTGATTCATAAATAGCTGTCAAGCCCTCTGTTCCAAGTGATACTAAAATCAAACAAACAGCAAACAAGAAAATAGCTTGGTTTCTAGCTTTTTTTGCTCCATCTCCCAAGGGTTCATTGCCAAGCCAACCTGCTAGATAGGCATAGAGAGTTACTGTTATAATCCCAATCTCTGTCGAAGAGAGAAACAGCAAGACTGTCACCAAACGAACGATATTGGCTTGAATGTTAAAATAATTTCCTAAACCTGCACAAACACCTGCAAGTTCTTTGTGCTCAGTATCGACTTGAAAACCTGCTAAAAACTTTTTCATATTCATTCTCCTTTTTCACTTGCTAGATTTTTGGATTTCTTTTCAATCCAGTCAACTACTGGGATGAGAGCAAAGTAGGTCCAAACAAATTGGTCGCTTTGATATGGATTAAACCAGCCTAGGTCCATCCCAATCAGTAGAAATACGCTGACTAATAGAGCTATGGCAACTACATAATAGATTACTTTATACTTGTTCATCATTTTTCTCCTTTTTCTTCAACCGATTGAAAATGGACAAGAGGACTAAATTAATCCAAAACAAATACTTACTTTCAACAAAATAGAACCAACCCAGTAATGTTCCAATCATAGCAAAAGCATTCACAATAAAGGCAAAAACACTCATATAATAAATCACTTTATACTTGTTCATCACTCGTCCTCCTCTATCCGAAATACCGACTCGACTGGTTCATTGAATATCTGCGAAATCTTCAGGGCGATCACAATGGACGGGGTGTATTCGTCCCGTTCTAGTAGGCTAATGGTCTGTCTGGACACGCCAGCTAGTTTGGCCAGCTCTGTTTGATTGAGACCATCGCGAGCCCGAAGCTCTTTTAAACGATTTTTAAGCATTCCTTTCTCCTTCACTCTTAACTTGCTTACATTGTAACACATCTTTTTCTTTTTGACAACTATATTTGTCAAAAAGTTTATGATTTTTGTCATTTTGCAAAAGAAAACGGTCAGGAGTAAGGTCCTGACCAGTTTTTCTACTATTAAAAGCCTAATTTTTCAAAGATGTCTGAGAAGTTTTGGCTGATGGTCTCAAGGGATACTTGAACTTCTTCTCGTGTTTGGTTGTTCTTAACCGTCACTTGTCTGCTTTCGACTTCGCTCTCTCCTAGCGTGATGAGGGTCTTAGCCGCAAAGACATCGGCTGACTTGAACTGAGCTTTGAGCTTTCGGTTGAGGTAGTCACGTTCTGCTTTGAATCCTTGTTGGCGAAGGGCTTGTACCAATTCCAAGGCCTTGACATTTGCTTCTTCACCCAAGACTGCGATATAGACATCTAGGGCATTTTCGATAGGGAGGGTTACACCTTGCTTTTCAAGGATGAGAAGCAGGCGCTCTACACCAAGTCCAAAACCAAATCCAGCAGTTTCAGGACCACCAAAGTAGGCAACCAAGCCATCGTAGCGACCTCCTGCACAGACGGTCAATTCATTGCCCTCGATTTCAGTGATGAATTCAAAAATCGTGTGGTTGTAGTAGTCCAGACCACGCACCATATTGGTATCGATGATATAGTCTACACCCAGATTTTCCAACATCTGACGCACAGCATCAAAGTGAGTTTGGCTTTCTTCATCAAGGAAGTCCAAGATAGACGGCGCATTCTCTACTGCCACCTTGTCATCTTTTTCCTTAGAGTCCAAGACACGGAGAGGATTTTCCTCCAAACGACGTTGGCTATCCTTCGACAGGGTCTCCTTGAGTGGTGTCAAATAGTCGATCAAGGCCTGACGATAAGCCGCACGGCTCTCAGGATTTCCGAGAGTGTTGAGGTGTAATTTGACACCTTGGATGCCGATTTCTTTCAAGAAATGAGCTGCCATAGCGATGGTTTCCACATCGGTAGCTGGATTGCTAGAGCCAAAACACTCAACACCAATCTGGTGAAATTGGCGTAAACGCCCTGCCTGTGGACGCTCATAACGGAACATAGGGCCCATGTAATAGAACTTACTTGGCTTTTGCACTTCTGGTGCGAAGAGTTTATTTTCCACATAGGAACGGACAACGGGCGCAGTTCCTTCTGGACGGAGGGTGATATGGCGGTCACCCTTGTCATAGAAGTCGTACATTTCCTTGGTTACGATATCAGTCGTGTCCCCGACAGAACGACTGATGACCTCGTAGTGTTCAAAAATAGGCGTGCGCACTTCCGCATAGTTATAGCGCTTGAAAATTTCACGAGCAAAGCCCTCAACGTACTGCCACTTGGCAGACTCAGCAGGTAAAATATCCTGCGTTCCTTTTGGTTTTTGTAATTTCATTGGGAATCCTCTTTAAACTTAATAGTCTTATTTTACCATAAATAGAGGGATTAAAACAGTATGAATAAAATTAGGATTCAAATATCATTTTTGAGATTAATAACTGTCAAAAGAATAGCCAGCAAGGAAAGACCAACAAATAGCATCCAAGTCAACTGTATATTCCATACAGCTATAAGTGAAAAACAAGCTGTTCCCACAGGTATGGATAAGGTAAACAATAAACCTAAAAAATTACTGGTACGAGCTAGAACATCTGGAGCTAGATTTTTCATGAGCATGGCACTAATCTTTGGTTGAACTTTACCAGACACATACAGAGTTAAAAATAGAAATAGCAAACCAAGCACGACTTGATTGAATACATTAGCTAGACCAATTAGACTGAGTCCTACGGTCGCCCACATCATCAATCTAGGCAAAGACTGCTTCCCAAAATAATCATTGCCCGTAAGGCTACTGATGATGATTGCTACTAAAACACAGAATTGATTGATAAATAGTGCCTCTGTGTAAGAAAAATTCAAGAGAGAATGGCTCAAAAAGAAGATGTTATAGATGCTTCCTAAAGCCCCACCCAAGGCATTAATAAGCAAGACAGCAAAGATCATGAAACCAAAGTTTTTCTGTCCACCTTTAAGAAAAACGAGACGTAAATTTCGGTAAATTGTTAGGAACTGGTCTTTGATAGAAAGCTTCTCATTTTTTAGTTTTTTACCATCAGCAGATGACATTGACAGACTCAATTTGCTTTTTCCTAAAAAGAGAATAAAGGCTGATACTAGGAAAAAGCAGGCATTGATTCCCGCAACAAGGGAAAAATTGTTGACCGATAGACCTAAGAGCCAAACTCCAAAAGCTTGACCACCAATAGCTGAAATATAGGTGATAAACTGGGAAAAAGAATAAGCTTCCATCAGATCCCCTTCAGCTACTTTTTCCTTAACGAGGGGCATGCGCAAACCACCAGCAAAATCACTGATCACATCACTGATGACATTGATCAAACACAGGCTAGAAAAGGCAAAGAGACTAGCTTGCTGAACAACTAGGGCTGCCAGAAAAAATAAAACCGCCTGAAACAAACCGCTATAGACCATCCATTTGACCTTGTCCCTTGTGTAATCTGCCCGAATCCCTACAAAAACTGTAAAGAGAGTCGGAAGAATCATGACAATATTCGCCATAGCAACAGCAAAAGAGGCTTGTGGCAAGGTCGATGCATAAACGATAAATACCAGGTTAAAAATCGAAGCACCAAAGGCATTGAAGAAGCGCGACAAAGTCAAGAGTCGATAAGCTTGATTTCTAAACAATAGTTTCATAGGTGATCTCCCTTCTTGTTATAATCCCTATATGAAGTATGACTATAGTATAGCACTTAGAAATTGAAAGGGAAAACTTTTGAATATATGCAACACACAAAATGAGCAAAGAAACGATAGAACTTTTGTAACGACCTGAGAGTAGTCAAAAGTTCTATCGCTTAAATTTTCAAATTATTTTCTTAGTTTGCAGATATTCAACAATCGGTTGTATTTCTGTAGTATTCAGCAGATTTGTTACAACCAAGCATCTCAAAAATATGGACAGCATCTTCCATCTTTTTCTGACCTTCCTTGACTCTACCCTGCTTGCTATCAAGAAGACCTTCAGCCCACAAATAGACAATTCGGAAATAGGTCTCATTTTCCTTGTAGAAATGCTCTTTGATGACACGTTTAAAATAAGAGGCATTGGTAAATTCTTCACACTCAATGCTGGCTAAAAAACCATTCAATAGCATAGTATGAAAAAGGTTTCGATTACTAGACATTTCCATTAGAAAATCGGATTTGCGGACCATTTCTCGTACATATCTAGTAAAAAGAGAAACAGACAAGAACGGAGAACTGACTGAGAACAAATTGAGTTCATAGATTCCCCAAATCTCAGTAGAAAACAAGTAGTCATGAAGGACTTTCCCTTCCTCTGCCGTTAACTCAACCGTTTCATCCATACTCTTCATATAAGACTTGATAATGATGGCATTTAGAATATGTTTCTGTTTGTTTTGAGAATGGGCATGCTTTTGATACTCCTTGCGATATAAGTCCTCAAGAGGTGCTATATTCTTTAAATCCAAAACATCTGTGATTTCTTTTCTCAACTCCGAATCTGTATCATACTGAAAACCTCTCGCCAGAAAGAGGATTTCCTCTACACTAGCAGATATATTTTCTAGGGCAAATAGAAACTTTTCCACCGAAAGCTCACTCTGACCTGTTTCAAATCGGGACAACATGGACGGCGAAAATTGTCCCCCAGTTGCTTGTCTCAGCGAGATATTTCTTGACTCTCGTAATTGTCTAAAGACTTTTCCAATCTGCTCCATAGACTTCCCCTTGATTCCATATTTTCTTCATTTTATCATATTTTTCAGAAAATTCATCAAAAACTTGCCAAATTGTCAGAATTATGAGAAAATAGAGGATATTTATCAGGTGGAGGGACTGTTATGAGAGACGATATCAAAATCAATGACCGCGCTTTGGCTTTACAAGACCAAATTATCGAAAAACTAGAGAAGGTTTTTGATACAGATGTGGAATTGGATGTGTACAATCTGGGCTTAATTTATGAAATCAATCTGGATGAAACAGGTCTCTGTAAGATTGTCATGACCTTCACCGATACTGCCTGTGATTGCGCCGAAAGCCTGCCTATCGAAATCGTCGCAGGTCTGAAACAAATCGAGGGTATCGAAGATGTCAAGGTTGAAGTTACCTGGTCGCCTGCTTGGAAGATCACACGAATCAGTCGCTACGGCCGTATTGCCCTTGGACTGCCACCTCGTTAATACTCTTCAAAAATCTCTTCAAACCACGTCAGCTTTATCTCCAACCCCAAAGCTGTGCTTTGAGCAACCTGCGCCTAGCTTTCTGGTTTGCTCTTTGATTTTTATTGAGTATAAGCAGGCAAATCACTTTTGAAGATGAAAAGAAGCAAGCCGAAAATGGCTTGCTTTTTAAGTTTATTTTTTACCTGACTTGTCCATATTCCAGAAGTCTGTCACGGCTCCGCGTGAAGCAGATGATACGATATGGGCATATTTACCGAGAACACCACGGCTGTAAAGAGGTGGCAATGTTGTTTCTGCCTTGCGTTTTTCAAGTTCTTCTTCTGATACGGCCATGGAAATTTCTTTGGTATCTTGGTCAACCGTAACGATATCACCTGTACGGAGGTAAGCAATCGGTCCACCATCCTGAGCTTCAGGAGCGATATGTCCGACAACCAGACCATAAGTACCACCAGAGAAGCGTCCATCCGTCAAGAGGGCAACCTTGTCTCCTTGACCTTTACCAACGATCATGGATGAAAGGGATAGCATCTCAGGCATACCAGGACCACCCTTAGGCCCAACGAAACGGACAACAACTACATCGCCATCAACGATTTCATCTGTCAGAACAGCCTGGATAGCATCTTCTTCTGAGTCAAAGACCTTAGCTGGTCCAACGTGGCGACGCACTTTCACACCTGATACTTTAGCAACCGCACCATCAGGGGCAAGGTTCCCATTCAAGATGATAAGCGGACCGTCTGCACGTTTTGGATTTTCAAGTGGCATAATGACTTTTTGGCCTGGTGTAAGGTCTGCAAAGTCAGCCAAGTTTTCAGCGACTGTCTTACCAGTACATGTGATGCGGTCGCCATGAAGGAAACCATTTGCCAAGAGGTATTTCATAACCGCAGGGACACCACCGACTTCGTAGAGGTCTTGAAAGACATACTGACCAGATGGTTTCAAGTCAGCCAAGTGAGGCACGCGCTCTTGGATCGTATTGAAGTCCTCAAGTGACAAGTCAACATTAGCCGCATGGGCAATGGCAAGCAAGTGAAGAGTGGCATTTGTAGAACCACCGAGAGCCATAGTTACAGTGATGGCATCTTCAAAAGCTTCACGAGTCAAGATATCTGATGGTTTGAGACCAAGCTCCAGCATCTTGACAACAGCACGTCCTGCTGCTTCGATATCTTCTTTCTTGTCAGCTGATTCAGCTGGATGAGATGAAGATCCTGGCAAACTCATACCGAGAACTTCGATAGCAGTTGCCATGGTATTAGCTGTATACATACCACCACAGCCACCAGGGCCAGGGCAGGCATTACATTCGAGACGTTTCACGTCCTCAGCTGTCATGTCACCATGGTTCCATTTTCCGATACCCTCAAAGACAGAAACCAAGTCAATGTCTTTGCCATCAAGATTTCCCGGTGCAATAGTACCACCATAGGCGAAAATAGCTGGAATATCCATATTGGCAATGGCAATCATAGAACCAGGCATGTTCTTGTCACAGCCACCGATAGCGACAAAGGCATCCACGTTGTGACCACCCATCGCAGCCTCAATAGAGTCCGCGATGATGTCACGAGATGTTAGAGAGAAACGCATACCAGGCGTTCCCATGGCGATCCCGTCTGCTACGGTAATGGTTCCAAACTGAACAGGCCAAGCGCCCGCAGATTTGACACCTTCTTTAGCCAATTTCCCAAAATCATGCAAGTGAATGTTACATGGTGTATTTTCCGCCCAAGTTGAAATCACTCCCACAATCGGTGTTTCAAAGTCCTTATCTGTCATTCCAGTGGCACGAAGCATGGCACGGTTTGGTGATTTCACCATACTGTCATAAACGCTACTGCGGTGACGTGTATCTAATTCTGTCATTTGTTCCCTCCCATTTCAGTTTTTACCATTATAGCACAATTTCCGCATGAAGAACAGAATAAAATTCTTGAATTTTCAGAAAATTTCGATTACTAGCTTCTAATTTTTTTATCTTTTTTTGTCAAGTAACTTTACTTTACAAAAAAAATGTGTTATCCTAGTATGGTTGATGAAAATCACTAGATTGAATCGAATTTAAATACCTAAAGGAGAAAAGAAAATGGCAGTACCTGCACGTCGCACCTCAAAAGCGAAGAAAAACAAACGTCGTACACACTACAAAGTAACAGCTCCATCTGTAAACTTTGACGAAACTACTGGAGATTACTCACGTTCTCACCGCGTATCACTTAAAGGATACTACAAAGGACGTAAAATCGCTAAAGCTGCATCAGCTGAATAATAGAAGGGAGATACCATGCGCGTAAATATCACACTTGAACACAAAGAATCTGGTGAACGCTTGTACCTTACTTCTAAAAACAAACGTAACACTCCAGACCGTCTTCAATTGAAGAAATACTCACCAAAACTTCGCAAGCACGTAGTGTTTACAGAAGTTAAGTAGGGGTTCAATACGAATCAATACATAAGAAAAACGCTGATTTAAAGCGTTTTTTCTTTTTGCCAAATGCGATATATTGCACTGTATTTCAATCCAAACTCTACCTTTTTCTCTACCTTTTTTCTTAAGACCTGGTTTGGAAAGTATGAATTTCAGTTGGACTAAAAACAGCGTAATATCAAGACTTTTCTCCGCTTTTATAAAAGCTTTTTTCCAATCAAATTCAACTAATTTTATCCGAATGGTGTGGATTTTACCCCCAAAATTACAGAGAATGGAGCTGATAAACACTAAACGTTCACACCATTAGTTAAATGATTTTTTGTTCATCATTTTTCTTAGATGATAGAACTTCTAATTTATTTCTTATTCAAGCAAAAACAACCTGCTATAAGTAAGAAAGAGGAAGATACAAGAAAAACACGGCGTAAAAACCGATTCAGTTCATTGTCCTCAATCCTTGTCTGCTTCATTTTCTTTTACGAGATCGTTTTGTGAATCTTTTTCAGAGAGTTTTTGATCAATATACTTGTCAATGTTTTCATAAAATTCCTTGGTCGCTTCACTATCTAATGTTGGCGAGTTCTGAACTTGATTCACTTTCAATTGAACAGATTGAATACCGTAA
Source organism: Streptococcus oralis (assembly GCF_001075675.1). Classification (GTDB taxonomy): domain Bacteria; phylum Bacillota; class Bacilli; order Lactobacillales; family Streptococcaceae; genus Streptococcus; species Streptococcus oralis_V. The sequence continues at coordinate 25,106 of NZ_JUNW01000020.1, read as the reverse complement.
GAGGCTTGTTTTTGGTGGAGTGTTTCTAATTCTTCTTCTGAAATCGGATCTCCAACAACCGTCAAGACCAATTCATTGTTACTTGACTTGTAGACTTGATTAATAACCGTATAATTGGCGAACTCTTTTCCTACAAACTGTTTGATCCCTTCTTTGCGCGCTTGTTCTATTGTCAGAGTAACTGCCGAATAGCTAGCTGGAAGAATCAACAATACAATCAAAGATATCAAGCCAATTCTCATTTTAATGCTCAGCTCTTTAAATGAAGTTAAAGGAGATTTTCTCATCAAAATTCTTGTTCCAACAATGTTGGCTAGCATGATAAAGACACAGTTGATCAAGAAAAGATAGAGAGCCCCCAATAAAAATCGTACATTCCCATTAGCTAAACCATAGCCAGCAGTACAGATAGGCGGCATCAGAGCTGTAGCAATGGCTACTCCTGGCACGATATTGTTTGCTTCTTTTTTCCTTGAACCGATCACACCAGCAATCCCACCAGCAATAGCAATGAGGACATCCCAAATGGTTGGAGAGGTTCGTGCAATCAACTCGCTACTTGCATAAGACAAGGGAGAAATCCAGAAATACAGAGTCGAGACAAGCAAACTGACCAACACTTGAGTCAATAAAACCTCTAGAGATTGCTTGATTAAACGCGTATCAAAAATAGCTAAACCGAATCCCAGTCCAACAATCGGTGTCATGAGAGGTGAAATCAACATGGCTCCTATAATGACAGCTGTTGAATTCATATTTAGTCCGATAGAGGCAATAAAAATTGCACACATCAAAATCGCTGTATCTCTCAATCGAACATGAAGGTCATCGTATAATTTCTCACGGTATTCCCGTGTTGAATAATTGGCAGTCATTTGTCCTCTCCTCTTTCCTTATTTAAATTGGTATAATAATTAAAAATAACAGCTGATAAACAGCCAAAAAATATGAGCCCATAAATCGTCAAGAAGACACTGGTAATCCTTCCAATCAAGGTCACAGCTAGGAGATCCCCGTAGCCGACAGTCGTCGAAGTCACAAAAGCATACCAAAGACCGTCTCCGTAATTTGTGATAGCAGGTTCAACTAGGAAAAGCACGCCTCCTGACCCAAAAACAAAGGTCACAAAACTCAGAGCAAACCGAGTAAAACCCGTAACCTGCATAATATGCCATAACATTTTTAAACGTTTCATTTGTTCTCCTTATTCATACTAGCTCCTGACCGAGCCGTTTTTTTCCAATAATCAAAGTGAAGATAGGACATGATCTCCATCAGAGAAAGATAGACAAACTGATAGATCTGATTTAAGCTGATTATCAACTGATATTGTTTGAAAAATGACTGGAAGAAAGACCAGATATGACTGTCTTGAATCAGTCCCTTCTTAATATCAGACAGGATATTAGCTAAAGCTCCCAAGGACTGAAACGGTAAATCCTTGACATTTATATAGATCCGGTCCACCACATCATTCAGACTGGTATCTTGGATGGCATGAAATTCTCCAAAGAGAACTCCTGCCGCTCCAAGAGTAGAAACAAATTCCACCAAATAATTTCTGAGGAAATTTTCTCAACCTTTTCCCATAATGTGTTTAGTGCCATCCATAACGATCCCAACCAGAAAAAGGAAAGAAAACAAGCAAAGAAATTTTGCCGTAAATCCCAAAAAGCTTGAAGACTTGGTGTCGTTGGTTTTTCTAACTCTAAAATCAAAATGGTCATAATAATTGCTAGAACAGCATCTGTCAATGCAATTAATCTATCTTTCTTCATCAGATTACGTTGCCTTTCATTTTGTAGTATTCTATCTCATCGTATAATATTTATTAATCTTAAATATTGGATAGTCACTTCATATTTTGAGTACAAACAAGATACACTAAAAAGCATGTATCTGTCATATTTTATTTAACTTTAGAAATATTCATCCATCTAATCAATAAATATATCATATTTCACAATAAATGACTACTATCAAAGATACATTTTCTTTCAGATTTCTCCCTTTTAAACTTGGCTAACTTGACCTGCATTACCTAGGTCGCTTTGCTTTAAATTATACTTTTTTCTTAAAGATTTGCTACGAGTAGTCTTTCATGTGAGTAATTTTTATCAAAAAATTTCATAGATAAGTCCTATATATAATCATGATAAAGTAGTAAAAATAGTTGTTATCCTAGTTGATTAAAAAAGTCTTTGATTTCCTCATCTTTTATAAAATAATATATAATTTTCCCCTCTCTTCTAGTATCCAAGATGTTTTGATTGGCTAGTTTACGAAGATGGTGGGAGGCAGATGCCATACTGAGATTTAGTAAACAGGCTATATCACAGACACAGAGTTCTTCAACAGCAAGGAGATAAAAGATGATATTTATCTGTTTATTATCGGTAAACTTTGATAAAATACGAAGTGATTTTTGGACTTTTTCCTTTTCAAGGTAGTTCGTTGCGGTTGTAACATTTTGCTGATTTATAATATTCACTTGGCAGATACTATCTTTTTTCATAATTTTTTCTCCTAGCCGAACACAGTCCTTAGCATGTTAAAGCTGTTGTTTTCAATCAGGATATACATCCCCAGTCCTAAATAAACAACGGCAATAAACCATCTGCTATATTTTTCCAAAGTTTCTCCAACAGAAGGGACTTGTGCCAATTTTTGGGCAGAAAAAACCAAGAGATAAATCATGACTAGAAAGGTAAGTAAAGCCACTATCAAATTCGCTAAATTTAAGGTAATAAAATATGGGACAAAAACACCAATATTGTCAGCACCACAACTTGCAAAAGTAATCATAGCGACTAGAAAAATCAGGTTTTTATTATCTTTGCGCAAACCATCTTTTGCAATAGCTTCTCCATCAGAATCTCCTAAAAGCAAAACTTTGAGTCCTAGGAAAATTGGAATCAAACCGAGCAAACCTAAAATCTCTTTACTAGGAATATAATTTAAGACAAATGCAAAAAGTAAACTTAGCAATATTAGACTAACAGAGCCTAGAAATTGTCCTAAATAGATGTTAATGATGTCTTTTCTGCTTTTTCTTTTGGCAAAAAATAACATTAGGATAATAAGTAAGTCTACGGCTGTCCCAGAATACAGGATTATTGAAGTAACAACATTTTGAACCATAAAGCACCTCATTCAAATATATTTTTGAATGTATTTTAACATTAAACTTTGTAGATGTCAACTTCAGCTCCATCAAAATATAGATAAGAAGGTAGTGTCCCAAACATTAAAAAGCCCTGCCATCGAAATGATAGCAGGGCTTAACTTCAATATCCAGATGATATATTTATCTAAAAAAGGTAGAGTAAAAGGTAGAGTTTTTATTGATTTGTAGTGCGATATAATGAGTTTCCAAAAATCAAAAATCGCTTAAAATCAATATTTTGACATCTATTGACGTGTACTGAAACCCTTACTTAACCTCTGTAAGGATATAATTACGGTACCAGTATATCATAAATAATAACAAAATCTTGACTTTCCGAAAAATAAGTATTTTCCGGAAAAATATCGAAATTAAATCAAAACTAAAAATATCTCATACATTTGAACTGCACCCCAAAAGTTAGACAGAAAAAATCTAACTTTTGGGGTGCAGTTCATCAAAGGTGCTTTTCATTTTAAAAAACTTGTGGAAAAACTTCATCCCATATATCTACTAAGCTTTTCCCGTCAAATACTTTAGCTTCCATAGCTTCATCAATTGTATCAAACTGCTGACCTTCATAATCATAACCAACTACACATATACTCGATAAAAAGCAAGCACCTCGGCTATTATAATTAAATTCAAGATCTTTGTCTAAATATTTTTTAATTTCATCCTTTTTCATATAGGACCATCCCAACTAAAACAATCTCAACAAACAAGATTTTTTCCTTAGATTCTATTCCCACTACTAGCTTTCTATGATGCTGACGATTTCATCTTCAAAATATTCATAAAGAGTTCCATCAACATCTACCAGCAAGGAGTCAATCTCCTCGTCATTGTCAGAGGCGTCACAATAGTCTTCTACAAATCCTCTAACTACCGCGCCATTTTTTAACGTGATAATTACATCTGTACGGTTAAATTTCCAGAGTGTCATTTAAATATTCCTTTCAATATTGGCTAATTGCTTTGCTTTTTCGTAGTAAGGTGTTAAGAAATCGATAAAACCTTGTTTGTCGTTTTGATCATGTTCCTCTAAAAATATCATCAACTCAAAGTCATTGAGAGCGTCAAACATTTCAGAGTTTTCATTAGCCCAAGCCTCAGTAAATTCCTCATCTTCTCCAAAAAGTGCGTTAAACGTAAAGGAAAATCCCAAAAATTATCAATCTGACAACTAACCGCTTGCTGGAGCATGTCTAATACTTGTTGACTATATCCCATTACCCATCTCCTCCTAATAAGAGCGTTGCAGCATATTGAACTACGTTCCAAAAATTTAACAAATAAAATCTAATTTTGGGGTACGATTCATTCATCAAGCGTGATTTTTATTTTAATAATACTGCACTTCAATTCCATCCATGATTTCTATTAAAGTGTTATCGCCAATTTTTAAAGAAATCAGATCAATGAATGACGATACCTGATATTCTTTATCTCCAATCACCACTCTAATGTCATGAACAGAATTAGGAAAAATCCCACATACTTGACCATTATAATCAAAAGAGGCGTTCCAACCATTGTCATATAAGGCTTGTAAATCATCTAATATCGCCATATACACTAAATCCTTTTCCATAGTATTTTCTTTCAAATAAGGCAGGTAAAAGCACCTAGATTGTTCTAAGTCCTATGAGATTGTTTCAATCGAGAGAACCTCACTCTCAAAGAGAGAAATTTCAGTAGCTTCATCAGGGCTAGGATTGTCAATGAGGATAGTGATTTCATCTTGCTCATCATTGTCCATTTCGTCAACAAAGTCTATGACACGTCCCTTGATTATCTTGCCGTCATTAGTGACTACCTGAACTCTTGAGCGTAGGTAGTTCCATAGTTGCCTACTCATTTATTTTCCTCTCTGCTATTTTTCGATTGTTCTTATACTTTTTATAGTTAGTCGATAAAATCACCTAGGTTGAACTAAGCCCTAACAATTTTGATTTCCTTGATAATATCTTCAGGATATGAGCAATCACCTATAACTAATTCGTCAGGACCATCTAAAGCATAACCGTCAAACCATTCAACCACCCTGCCCTTGATGGAAGTCCCATCTTTTAAAATAAGGCGAACATTTTTATCAACACATTCCCATAGTTTCATTGAGTTCCTTCTCTCTAACATCGGAACAATATGACCCAATATTAGTTATTTACTAATGGCTTTTAGTTCCTGTTAAAAGCATTATAACACACCTTGTTTGCTAAAGTACAACAAGCACCCCATTAGACTAACCTGCTACTTTGCTTTCTTGTAAAAATGTTGTATACTTAAGTAAATAAAGGAAGTAATCTTGTTCCCCCCTGTCTACTATGTGGTCGGAATGATGGTTACTTCTTTTTTCCCCCTTACTATCTCAATAGCCTTGTATTTAAAAGTTTTTTAGGCTATAATTAAATTAACGAATAGAGGTTTTCCATCTCCCCTTGAAACAGATCTTTCTGCGGTAGGAGGTGGGACGCCTCTATTTGTTTTTTAAGTCAAAATGATGTAAAATTAATTCAAGAAAGAAGTGTGGTTTTCCCGCCTAAAAGCTCTATAGCTGTGGGAGAGTCATGCTTCTTTTTTGCCTCTCAAAAGAGAACGCCAAAAAAGCCGTCTCATTCTTTGAAACGGCTATGAAATCAATCTAGCAAATATCTAAGCAAACCCAGAAATCAACGTTTTAAGACAAAGCAAAAAGCCCACTGTTGTAGGCTTTCTGTAAGATATTTCTTAAAATTAAAGCATTTTGTTGTAGAATTCAACGACAAGTGCTTCGTTGATTTCTGGGTTGATTTCGTCGCGTTCTGGCAAGCGAGTCAATGAACCTTCCAATTTCTCAGCGTCGAATGATACGAATGCTGGACGTCCAAGAGTTGCTTCAACAGCTTCAAGGATTGCTGGAACTTTCAATGATTTTTCACGAACTGAGATCACTTGACCTGGTGTTACGCGGTATGATGGGATATCAACGCGTTTTCCATCAACAAGGATGTGACCGTGGTTTACGAATTGACGAGCTTGACGACGAGTAGTCGCAAGGCCAAGACGGTAAACAACATTATCCAAACGACGTTCCAAAAGAAGCATGAAGTTGAAACCTAGGATTCCGCCTTTGATTTTTGTAGCTTGTACGAACAAGTTACGGAATTGTTTTTCACCTACACCGTAAGTGAAACGAAGTTTTTGTTTTTCAGCCAATTGCAAACCGTATTCTGACAATTTAGAACGGTTGTTTGGTCCGTGTTGTCCTGGTACGTAGTTACGACGTGCCAATTCTTTACCTGTACCTGTAAGTGAAAGGCCAAGGCGACGAGCTTGTTTCCAAGATGGTCCTGTATAACGTGACATGTGAATGTCCTCCTGATATAAATAATATTTGGCGGAAATAGTCACTTAGAAAGCCCTGATTCGTGCAGATGCCCTTCGCCTAAACAGCCAAGGTTACTTGTCATAAGACACCTGTTGACGAGCTTCATGCTTTCCTGCTGCTATTTCACACAAAGGCTATTGTACCATGAAAAACTAGATTTGTAAAGGGATTTTACGCTTTATTTCAAATTGAGGCTGAATGTAAACTTGCTTCCTAAGCCATACTGACTTTCTGCTGTGATTTCGCCACCAAGCTGATGGGCTAGTTCGCGTGCAATCGCAAGACCTAAGCCATGCCCACCCGTCTTCATATTGCGCGAAGTTTCTACACGATAAAGTCGTTTAAAGATCTTTTCCAAATCTTCAGGAAGGATCCCCTGACCCTCGTCTTTCACACTGATTGTCAGCTCTTGTTCTGTTAATTGGGCAAGAACCTCGATTCTGGTTCCTGGTTCTGAATATTTAAAGGCATTGTTTAACAAATTGACCAGAATGCGAGAAAGTTTGTCAGAATGGCTCTTGATTTTCGCTGACTCAGGTGATACTTGAATGTAAACATCCCGCTCCTCTTGTTCAATCTGGAGTTGAAATTCACTCATTGACTCAATCAACAACTGATCTAAAAAGACCTCTTCGACTTCTTCATCAGCAGTTTCTTGAGGTTGTGTGTTAAGAGTCAAAACATCCAATTCCTCCACTAGCTTGTTTAGACGCTCGGTTTGCCGACCAATCGTGGTTAAGTAGTGGAGCCGTTCCTCTTCCTTAATCACTCCATCTAGAATTCCCTCCACAGTAACCTGAATGGAGGTAATGGGAGTTTTAATATCGTGAGAGAGCTGCGCAATCATCATTCTCTTTTCTTGCTCGCTCTCATCAAGTGATTGAAAGGTAGCCTGCAAATTGTGGGACATGTCATTAAAAGCCTGGCCCAGCTCTTGAAATTCTAATGGGCCTTTGGTTTCGATTTCTGTGCTGAAATCCTTGCTTGCTATATCCTGAGCTTGTTTTTTCAAATGTTTCAGAGAAGAGAAAACAGGCGACAAGAGAAAGATGCTCACTGCAGCGCCAATGAAACTAGCAATCAAGGTCATTCCAACTAGAAAGTAAACTTCGCTTTTCTCGATCAACATTCGTTGGACTGCCCAGAAAACGACCAAAATCGTTAGTAGAGTCGACACTAGATACCCCACTAAAATATAGTTTTTTAATTTCATTTTCTACCTCTTGGTCTTTCCATCTTATAGCCCAAACCCCAGACAGTTTTGATAGCGGGAGCATTTGAATTTGTATACTTGGTCAACTCTTGCCTCAAAGCATGGATATGAACATTGAGTGTATTGGTATCATCCACATAGTCCTCTTGCCATACCTTCTCATAAAGTTCCGTCTTTGAAAAGACTCTCTCAGGATTGCTGGCCAATATCCATAGAAGTTCAAAGGATTTTACTGTCAATTCCAAAGGTTGCTCCCCAATGCGAACTTCATGAGTCACATGGTTGATTACCAAGTCACCAAACTCGATCTGTTCTGTCTCTTCTCCACGGCTAAGGCGACGCAAGATATTATTCACTCTTAAAACCAATTCGCGTGGGCTAAAGGGTTTGACTATAAAATCATCTGCCCCCAAACTTAATCCATAAATCTTATCCTGTTCGCTTGTCTTAGCAGTTGTAAAGAGGAAGGGTTGATCCGGAGCGATATACTGAACTTCACTGATAAAATCATAACCGTCCATATTGGGCATCATGATATCTGTGATAATGAGGTCGATAGATTTTCTTCTGAAAAGCTCTAATCCCTCCTTACCATCATGGGCGACCAAAACATCGTAACCTGCCTGTATAAGATAGCGGTTTTGAATATCTAAAATATCTATCTCATCATCAACCAGCAAAATTGTCTTTTTCATCTGACACTCCTTCGATAAAAACAGTGTTATACTTGCTTTAGTATAACACTATTTTCTCTAATGTTTAAGTGATTTGAATCTTAATCTTCTCGTTTAGTTGTCAAACCTAAAAGTCCAATAAGACCTGCCAAGGCTAGACCAAAGATACCAAGGCCAGCTGTAGCCGTTTTAGCTTCCCCAGTATTTGGTAGCATCGCTTTATCATCTTTTTTCATCATATTAGCCATTGGGCTAGAAGCTGGTTGATCTACTTTCATATCTGACATATGGTGATTTGTACCCATCATACCCTCAGTCGTACCTGTAGAGGCTGTTTCAGAAGGCTTCGTATTCATCTGACCTTGTTGAGATGGTATTGTCGCCATTTCTTTTCCACGAAGCTGAATCGTTACTTGACGAGTAGCAATCAGATTGGTCAAATCAGGTTTGCCATCTTTAGAGCCATAGACTTTAACAGTAGCTAGGTATGTATGTGTTCCGTTAGCTCGAAGTTGATCCAGCAAGGCCTGACCATCTTTGCCAACCGTATTGCCATTCAAATCCACTTCGTAGAAATATTGACCTTTAGCCAAGCCTTCAAGTGGCAATAGGGCAGGATTTTTAGCTGTTCCATTGTCTGACCATGGGGCTTTGTCTGAGGCTTTTAACAAGAGGCGAGTCAACATACCATCTCCACCAAAAGCTTCGTATGGAATAACTTGGTTGACACCGGCCAAGAATGGACCCGGAACATTTGCTCTTTCAAGGTAGCTAGCTGGAACATCAATCATGTCTTTGACATTGTTAACAACAGACTCTTTGACCTGATTTGGTGTGGTCAAACCATTCAAGTTGACATCCAAATTTTTAGTCGCTACCAGATTAGTTAAGTCAGGTTTGCCATCTTTCGCACCGTACACCTTGATAGTAGCTTTATAGCTTTGCGTGCCGTTTTGTTTTAAGAGGTCAAGCAGCTCTTTCTCTGATTTGCCTTGGGTGCCAGCCAAGTCTACTTCGTAGAAGTAAAGGCCTTTGCCCAATTTCTCTACTGGTGGGAGAGCTGGATTTTTAGCTGAACCATTGTCTGACCATGGAGCCTTATCAGATGCTTTCAAGATAAGGCGAGTTAACATGCCGTCTCCAGCGAAGAATTCGTATGGAATGACTTGGTTGACACCAGCTGTGAACGGTCCTGGGAAGTTAGCCTTGTCCAAGTAAGTGGCTGGGACATCTACTGTGTCTTTGGTGTTGTCAGCCACACCTTTTTGCACTTCAGCTGGGGTGGTCGCTGGTTGCGCTTCACTAGTTTCACGGTCTTGTCCAGAAACTGTAGACGCAGGACTTTCCGCAGGTCTAACTGCATCTTCTGTTTGTTTCTTAGAGTCAGGTTGTGCTTGTACTTCTTCTTTTGGCGCTACTGCCGGCTCTTTAGCAGTTGCGTCCGTTTTTTCTGAAGGGCTTGTCGTATCCACACTTGCTTTAGGTGCTGAGTCTGCTTGTTCTGAAGGAAGAGCTACATCGACTGCTTTTTTGAGAACCTCTGCTGGTAAGTCGCTCTTTTCACTCACCGAAGTTGCGTCTGGCGCGACTTGGGCAGGGGTCGGATTGACGACATCAGCACGTGCAGAACTTGGTTGACCGACTAGGACAAAGAAGCCACTAGCCACAACAACTGAAGCAACACCGACACTGAGACGGCGAATAGACCAACGAGTATATCTCTGATTTGGATTGAATTTCATAGGATTCTCCTTAGAGTTTTCTTTTTTTGATGACTCTAGTATAATCTCCTAAAATTAAAAAGGATTAAGAAAAAGTTAAAATTTTTCTTAAATCCCTCTTATAAAATACTTATATTGACTCGTTAATTGTTGGAAAGAGAGTACCCTTCCTCTCCTACTCACTCAGTTCAGCTAGGGTGTCCAAATGTTGGTTATTAATGACGGCCATGATGTAGGCATCTGCCTTCAAGAGGTCATTGGGTCCGAATTGGACATCCAGAGGAGCATTTTCGTAGGCACGAAAGCCAAGTACGTTGAGGTTGTATCGCCCACGTAAATCTAGCTGACTGAGGCTTTTACCTACCCACGATTGAGGGATTTTCATCTCGACAATCGATACATTCTTATCCAGCTGAAAGACGTCTACGCTGTTATGAAAGAGGATGGTCTGTGCCAATGAGCGCCCCATTTCAAACTCTGGTGAGATGACTGCGTCCGCACCAATTTTTTCCAACACCTTTTTAGCTGTATGGCTTTTGACCTTGGCAATAACAGTCGGCACTCCTAAACTCTTGCAGTGCATAACCGCGAGAACACTGGACTCCAGATTTTCACCCGTTGCGACAACTACGGTATCACAGGTGTCAATCCCCGCTGATAGAAGGAGTTCTTCATCCGTGATATCTCCAACTACCCCACGCGCCAGCACAGGTTCAAATTGATTAATGCGCTCCTCGTGGTCATCAATAGCAATGATATTCATGTCATGCTTGGCTAGAGCTTCCAAAACACTGCTCCCAAATATTCCCAAGCCTAAAATTCCAATTGTCCGATCTGACATCATTCTTCCTTTCTTATCCAATGGTGATATCTGCTTTCATATAGTGAATCGTGTCTTTCTTGTCTGGCTGGTATTCCGCTACACTGACCAGTAGTGTCAAGGGACCAATACGGCCGATAAACATCAGCAGCATAACGATGCTGAGGGCTATCTTGCCTAGCTCCGGTGTTAAATTTGCCGTCACTCCAACTGTCGCAAGGGCTGAAATGGTCTCAAACATGAGGTAGATGAAGCGCGGATTTCCCTCTGCTGTTATCCCTAGTAGAATCAAGCCCAGCAAGAAAGTTAGCAAGAAGATAATAAAGACACTGAAAGACTTTTGCACAGTTCGGGGTTCAATGGTCCTCCGAGCCACATTGGCATGAGGCAAGCCCAATAGTTCGCTACGAGCAAAGACCAACAAGACAAAGAAGGTCGTAATCTTGAGCCCCCCTGCTGTCCCTCCTGGTGCCCCGCCCAGAAACATCTGCAAAATGTAGATCAGTAAGGTAACTGGTCTAGCCTGGGTGTAGTCAATGGAAGCAAAGCCTGCCGTTCTCATGCTGACGGTCTGGAAAAAGCTAACCAGCAGTTTCTCTGGAGCGCTGAGATTTCCGATCGTTCCAGGATTGTTCCACTCGATGCACAAAGTCGATACGGTTCCAAAGAGCAGAATTCCCGCCGTTAAAAAGAGAACCAACTTGGTATGGAAACGCAGACGGCGTTTTTTCTTTTTCCCAATCTGGGTCGCTAGGTCAAACCAGACCATAAATCCTAGACCACCCGTGATAATCAATCCTGCAATCACTAGATTGATCAAGGGGTCCGTTTGAAAAGCTACCAAACTTGTACTTCCAAAATTATCAAATCCAGCATTACAGAAGGCTGAAACAGCCAAAAAGATAGAAGTTAACACCCCTCGTCCCCATCCAAATTCAGGAATGAAGCGGAAACTCAGGAGAAAGGCACCAATCCCTTCCACCAAAAAAGTCGTCAGAAAGATCGAGCGGATGAAATCCTTTAGAGACTGGGTTTCTCCATAACTGAAACTTTCTTGAATGGTCTCCCGGCCACGAAGACTGAGCTTTTGCTTGCCTTGGATATAAAAGATTCCGATAAAGGTCATAAGCCCCAAACCACCGATCTGGATCAAAATCATACAGATCAACTGGCCCCAGATATTGTAAGTAGAGGCCACCGGCTGGGTAAAGAGCCCTGTCACACAGACCATGGACACAGTCGTAAAGAGATGGTCAAAGTAGGTCGCTTGTGACGTTCCTGCTTGCACAAAGGGGAGGCTTAAAAGAAGCGAGCCCAAGAAGATTACTAGGGCAAAACTTAAAAAGATGCGACGGGCTGGCGATAAACGTCCCAGTGTCGTCCTGATTTTTTCCAAAAAAGATTTGAATAACATAGCTACATTCTACCATAAAAACAGCAAGAGCACTCACATGTGGTGCACAATGGCTAGACAGATTTCGAGTGCCTTATCAAAAGCTTCAGAGCCCCAGTCACGACTGTCGTAGTTATCTAGATCTGCCAAGGAATCTGCGGTAAAGAGCAATTCCCCCCAGACAACACCACGTAGTTGGGCAACTGCCGCAAGAGCCGAGCACTCCATCTCAACAACTGCACAGCCTTCTTCCTTGCGATAGGCAACTTTTTCAGCCGTCTCTCGGTAAAAACCATCTGTCGTCCAGGTCATAACTTTCTCGTAAGGAATGCCTCTTTGTTCCAAGACTTGCTCAATAGCAGAGACAGCCTCAATCTGCATCTCCATATAACGAGAAGGCGCTGCATAGTGGTAGCTGGTCCCCTCATCTCGCAGAGCGCGAACAGGGACGAGAAAGGCATTTTCCTCTATATCGGCTAGGACACCACAGGTTCCAGTGGAAATGATTTGCTCCACACCATAGCCAATCAACCAATCCATAAACTGGGCCGCTGGGGCAGAACCCACGGGCGCTTGGGCCAGACAAATCTCCTCGTCCTTGTAGTTGATGACATATACTGGATAAGTTTTGGTGGCAGAAACGAACTCACCAACACAGTCCGCCCCTACTTCCTGAGCATAGCGGTCAATCTCCTCCTCCAAAAATGCATAGATACACTTCTTTGGCAACTTTAAGTCTAACCCCTCATGTGTTGGCATAAGGACCGCTTGGGGGTTATCATCAAACTCTAAAATGGGAATCGCATGCTTCTGAATCATCGCCCACCTCCTGTGATTTTGTACTATTGTATCAAAAGCTGACGAAGTGTCAAGGAGTTGGCAATCAAATACTCTTCCCCAACCTACAAATAAGATGCCAATTAAAACAAGTCTAGTGAAAAACTTTAAAACCTAAAAATACTACTATAAAAACGAATGATGATATTTAGTTACAGGAAACCACTTATCATTTATTCGTTTTTTAATTACTATTGGACAATATTAATCTTTAGTGTCAGCTAACTATTTACTGAAAAGAATTCCCTCAGTGAGCTCGACAAAACCGGTCTCTTTTACTTTTCTTTAACTGGGATTTCCTTGATACCTCACACTTAGTTTGAGGCCATCATATCAAAAAGACTTTGAAAGGTCAAGAATAAGCCGGTCTAGAACTTCTTTCTATACTCTCGAAACCATTCCCCATCCCAACTCAAAACAACTTACTTGACAAAAGCTTGACTTCATGGTTTAATATACCCCATAAGGGTATATTTGGAGGTGCCTATGTTTCACTTATTATTTACAAAAATTGACAGTATTTCGACCAGCGAGTTAGAAGCTAAACTCAAAGAACCGATTCAGCTACTGGATGTTCGGACGCCTATGGAATTCCGTAGAGGTCATATCAAAAATGCCAAGAATGTCCCTCTATCCGAAATCGGATCTTATACACCAGCGACAAAAGAAACACTCTATGTCATTTGTCATTCTGGTGTACGAAGCAAACTAGCTGCGAAGAAGCTAAAGAAAAAAGGCTACGATGTCATCAATGTCCGAGGCGGTATGAGCGCTTGGACAGGTAAGGTCATCTAGAAGCATAAAGGAGAAAATCAATGAAAATTATCATTGTCGGGGGAGTTGCAGGCGGTATGTCAGCAGCAACCCGTCTCAGACGCCTCATGGAAGACGCTGAGATCATTATTTTTGAAAAAGGTCCCTTTGTTTCCTTTGCAAACTGCGGACTTCCTTACTATGTTTCAGGAGAAATTGCAAACCGTGATAGTTTATTGGTCCAAACTCCTGAAAGTCTCAAAGCACGATTTAATCTTGACGTGCGACCATTTCACGAGGTCATCCAGATTTCGCCAGAAGAACACACTGTGACGGTCCGACACGATGGACAGGAATTCACAGAAAGCTACGACAAGTTGATCCTCTCCCCAGGAGCTAAACCATTTGTTCCTACCATTGAAGGCTTGGCAGAAGCTAAGAATGCCTACACGCTCCGCAATGTTCCCGATCTCGATGAGATTATGGCAGCCTTGGATAATCATCCAAAAGAAGCTGTCGTTATCGGTGCAGGCTTTATCGGGCTTGAAATGGCTGAAAACCTTGCGAAACGTGGATTGCAAGTTACCATCGTTGAGAAAGCACCCCATGTCTTGCCACCATTAGATCAAGAAATGGCAGCCTTTATCCAAGCAGAATTGCTGGCAAACGGTGTGCGCGTTATCACTTCTCAGTCTGCGACTCGATTTGAAGACCAAGGAAAAATCATCGTTCTCGAAAACGGGCAAAAGATCACTTCTAACCTCACCATCCTTTCTGTCGGTGTTGAGCCTGAAAACGGACTGGCTAAAACTGCGGGAATTGAACTGGGACTTCGTGGTGGGATTCTGGTCGATGAACATTATGAAACCAGTCAAAAAGATATTTTTGCAGTTGGGGATGCCATCGTCGTCAAGCAAGAGATTACGGGCCAAGACGCTCTCATCTCTCTCGCTTCTCCTGCCAATCGTCAGGGACGCCAAGTGGCGGACGTCATCGCAGGACTCGGTCGTACAAACAAGGGCAGCATCGGCACTGCTATCGTTCGTGCCTTTGATATGACAGCCGCTTCGACTGGTCTCAGCGAACGCATCCTTCGCATGAATCAACTTCCTTACAAGGCACTTCATGTCAGTGGTAAAGACCACGCTGGTTATTATCCAGGCGCTACTGATATGACCTTGAAGCTCCTCTTTGAACCAACCACTGGAAAAATCTATGGTGCCCAAGGAGTTGGGAAGAAAGGTGTTGACAAACGAATCGATATCCTAGCAACTGCTATAAAGGGAAATCTCACCGTCTTTGACTTACCAGAACTGGAGTTCACCTATGCGCCACCATTTGGCTCTGCCAAGGATCCCGTCAATATGCTGGGCTACGCAGCCTTGAACCTTATCGAAGGTCTCAGCGACAATGTTCAATGGTACCAGCTCGAAGACGAACTGGCCAAAGGAAAGAAATTCCTTGACGTACGGACCAGTGGCGAATTCCAAAGTGGTCGACTCAAAGTCGACACCATTCACATCCCCCTAAACGAACTACGGGAACGCTTGGATGAACTAGACAAAAACCAAGCCTACATCGTTAGCTGCCACAGTGGTTTACGCAGCTATATCGCAGAGCGTATCCTCAAGCAAGCAGGATTTACCGTCCAAAACCTTGACGGCGCTTATTCACTATACAAAATGGCGAACCCAGAAGGAGTAGGATATGGCAACTAATATCAGCATGGCTGACTTTTATGAAAAATATCAACATGAAAATCTAGATCTTATCGATGTCCGTGAAGTACATGAATTTCAAGCAGGACATGCACCAGGTGCCAAAAATCTTCCGTTAAGTACCTTGGAGCAAGGCTACAAAGAACTCAAACCTGGCCATGAATACCATGTCATCTGTCAAGGTGGAGTACGTTCCGCCTCTGCCTGTCAATTTCTCAGCGCCCAAGGCCTCACCGTTACCAATGTAGAAGGTGGTATGAATGCTTGGCCCGGTCAAGTAGAATAAGCAAAAAACCGATTAAATTTCTTAATCGGTTTTTTCGTTTTTATAACTCAATGATATGGGACTCGTAACCAATCGCTTCTAAAAAACGAAGCAAATCTACGGTATCCAAAAAGAGGGTTTTCTCGTTGGTATTGGGGTGGAAACTCATCCGTTTTTCCGACATGATTTCTTTGTCGAAATAAACTTGAATGTCCTTTTCCGCATTATTGAGCAAGCCAAAAGGCGAAACAACTCCTGCGGGCAAGCTCATTTTTTCAAACAAGCTCTCAGACGAGGCCATCCGAATTCTATTAGCTCCTATTAGTTCTTTAAAGAGGTCCATATCCAGACGCTTTTGATCATCCATGATTAGCAGATAGTAGGCTGTTTTCTTTTTGTTTGTGAGAAACATGGTCTTGGTACGGACACCTTCGATTCCCTCGATAAAACTATCTGCCTGCTCCGTCGATAAGGCTGGCTCGTGCTCCACGATATCAAAGGGTATATCTAGTCCATTTAGCACCTCTACAACTTTTTCGCATGCTTCCATCTTCTAGCCTCCTTTATCAACTTGATAGCCCCCAAAAGTGGGTTATTTTCGTTTGATTAGGTACTGAACAGCCTTTTCCAAGCGTTCCTTTTGAGCCTCAGGGTCGTCTAGCGGTTGGTTGATGCAAGCAGTGAGATTTTCAGTAATCATCATCTCAATCACGCGCTCAACACTGGAGCGCACTGCTGTCAACTGGGTAATGATATCTGCGCAGTCACGATCTTCATCGATCATCTTTTGAATCCCACGCAACTGGCCCTCTGAACGTTTCAGGCGTGTGATATACTTTGAGTTTGTCATTGATTTATCCTTGGTCACTTTTTCTTCATTATATCTCGAATAAGCTTCTTTGTCAAAATTCTCATTTTATCTGTCTTGGTAGGAGGCCACCTTTTCTTTGTATTGGATAGAAAAGTCTGCTAAACAAGAAAAAGGAGAACAAAGGCTGTTCTCCTCGAAGCACGATCGGGAAATCAAGTATCCGATTAGTTATGCCTTATATTATTGACAAAAAGGCTAGGATTACTATCCCATAGACCAGAACTAGGGCCAGTCCAAATCCGATACCGAACCACTTGTAAAACTTGTCCATCCCGCTGTAACGTTCGACATAGGCCCTGGTCGGCTTGTCTGGATCATACCAGACCGTTAGCTCCGAATAAAGGGGGAAATGGGTCTGCATCAAACTATCAAAGGAAACAAAAGAGTTGCTGTAGCGAGTGATGGAAGGCGCTAGCATTTCTTCTCTTGTATAATCATTTGAAACCTTAGTAGGGCCCCACGGAGTCGTGACCGTTTTGATCATAAAATACTGCAAGGTTTTCTTATAAGTAAGCCCATCTACCGTGTATTCGACGATAGGTGGATAACCCTCACGAAAACGACTATAGCCGACAACCGTTCCCTGTACAGATGACTGGGCAAGGCGGACCATCTTCCGATCTCGAAGATAGAGGTAGAGAAAGGTGCCGCATACAAACACAAAAGATAGAAGAGTGACGACTGTCCCAACTATCAAACCAATCATTTCTTTAGTCATATGAACTCCTCCAGTTATTCTATAGAGTGAAATCTCAAAGAAGGAACTCGTCCAGAATCGACATCGAATCTACTCTTCGGATTTTTCTTTTGACTCTTGTTCTTTCATATCTTTCACAGATTTCGATACGATATCTCTCACCTGTTCGTCAGTAAGTCCTGGAATCTGGTAATAAGAATTATTGGACTCGCTTTTTGACGGCCGTGTTTCTGAACTTTCGGTTTTAGAACCTTGTTCAGTCGAAGACGAGGCTTTCGACTCTGAGGAACTGGATTCTTTCATCTCAGAGGAGCTGGATGACTCAGACTCCGAAGACCTAGACTTTTCAGGCGCTTTAAAATCAATCTTAGGCAGCTTGTCTACTTGATTCACCTTTACGTTCGACTGTTTTGCAGGTTTATAGGTTAGTCCGAAAGACAAGAGTAAGGCAATCAAAGTCCCAATACTAGCCAAGGTTCTTTTATTGGCTTCTGCTGAAGGAATCTTTACTCCCTTTGTACTGAGTTCTTTCCATTCCGGGTGCTCTTCTTCTATGGTTTTTTTCTGTCTCCAAAAAGGAACAAGAAAAAAATGATTAAAAGGCACAAGGGTTGCCATAGCCGTAGTTAAAAGCGGAACATATCTGGAACGGCTCGATACCAGTAGAATATCGAGTATAGCGAGAAGAATAAATAGAAAAATCACCAAAAACTGACGAACTCGATACTCTTTTTTGATTTGCAAATATCTTTCTTGTGACATCATTATCTCCTCTTTTCTATTTCTCTTCCCCAAATATTACTTTTCCCTGCTTGTATCTTCGCACAGCTAAAAGCCAGCGGATTGGATTGTTTTGGAATAGTAGAAGAACCACGCTAATTGGGACGATTGTTGCTCCGATGGGTACCATGAACATGGACGGCTCAAACCATTCATGTTCATAGTAGGGAATGAAGGTCCCAGGTATGGCAAAGAACACAACAATAACAAAAACAAATAGAAGAACGAGGATAACAAATAGATACAAGATGATTTTATCGACTGTTGGTTCCTTATCCGGAGATTTTTTCCAAAATTTACTACTTTCAACTGCTTCTTTAAACTGCTCTTCACTTGCTGGGACAAGCGACTTAGCCCCACTGTAGAACAGTTTTTCAAATCCATAAACACTTCCGATAAAAACGAAAAGGATTGCGGCTAGATGGATTGGAACCATCCATTCACTCAATTTAAAGGGCGCTATCAAGGAACGAATCCAAATACCGATAATAGTAACTAACAAGAAAGCAAAGAAGACAACCCAAGGCCACTTGGATTTCTTTGAACTGATGGCACCGTCGGTTTCTGACGAGGCGCTAGATTCTGTCGCTAAAGCCTCTCTCGTCTTTGTGTTATAGTAGACGGATTGCTGGCATCCTTGGCCTATATAAATGATTTTTCTCATCTTACATTTCTCCCTCTTTTCCTCGGCTATCGTCCTGTAATGTCTCTATCAGCTCTTTGAACAGTCGTTTGCGTGTTTTCATCTGAAATTCATAGACAATATAAACAAGAGAAAAAATCCCTAACATATACATAATCAAGAACTGAAAATCAGAATGGATAAAATAGCGATAGATGGAAAATAGTATCATAAGGAAACAAAAAATCTCAACTAGGACGGTCCATCTAGATTTTCTCCTAAGTGTTTTGATATTGGCTTTTGTCAGCCGGACTTTTCTAAATCTATCTGTCTTCATGTTACGTCGAGCAGATTTGGCAAGGAGAATGGTCCCGAAAATCAAAAACAGAGACATCAAGATAAAGAAGATTAGATTAAAAGGGGATGAGACATCTCCAAAGGTTTGGTTGAGCAACTTTGACAGCCGTTGGAAGGAATAGATTGCAATAGGGGCTGCAATGGCTGAATAATTCATGCCTTGTTTTACACCGTAGAATACTTGATTCTTCAGATCATAATAGATAAAAGAATCCTCCAGAGGGCCCATACTGATTAAATTTTTTACACTTGTGTCCATCTTATTACCATTTCCTAAACTCAAAACAGAGTCCTACTTTCTCTTAAAAGCATCGTGACAACGATTGCGAGCATTCTAGCCGATTTTCGTCGTTTGTCTTCCTAGAGAAAGAAAAGTTTATTAGTATTATAGCATGAACCCCCAGAAAAGGGGAAATATCCCCGATAGATACATTGGCTAGAGTCAAAAAAGGCTTCGTCATCCCATAAAAAGCGAACAAATCCGCATTCCAAAAATAGTATGCGAGCTTGTCCGCCTTTTTCTATGTATATGATGTGTTTTCCTAGTCTCATCGTGACAAGCGAATGCGGGTCACAATCCCGTATGGGTCTACAAGATCCACTTCACTCGAATGTAACCACTTGATCGGAGCTTCTAGCTCCTGTGCTTGCTGAACGATGGCTAAGAGTTCCTCCTTGCTTTCGACCTCAAGGACGTAGTAGGCCAAGCCTGGCAAGCCTTGCTCACGCGGAGCTAGACCTTTTCCAGCCCATTCGTTGACAGCCAGGTGGTGATGGTACTGACCTGCTGCTATCCAACTAGCACTCGGAATACTAAATTTATCCTCTAGCCCCAACACCTTTTGATAAAACTGACTCGCCGCGTGGCTATCCTTCACCGATAGATGGATATGCCCCATTCTCGTACCTTCAGCTAGGATAAAGGGATCTACCTTTTCCCCTAACTCATAGATGTCCTGTGCTGCAAGGGCTTCAGTCACACCGATAATGCGACCATCTTCTCGAATATCCCATGAAGACACTGGCTTATCACGGTAGAGTTCAATGCCATTTCCTTCCAAATCCTCTAGATAAATAGCCTCACTGTATCCATGATCTGCACCCCCAACCAGAGGAATCCGCAAGTCACTTAGGTGTTTCAAGACATCTGCCAAAGCTTTTCTTGTTGGCAACAAAATCGCCAGATGGTAGAGCCCATAATGCTCCCTTACTTCCCCAGCTTTTTCAGTCGCAATCAAGTGGACCAAGGCTTTTCTGCCAAGTCCCAAAATCGCTTCTGTCTCTGTTTGAGATAAAATCTCTAAGCCAATAATCTGGTGATAAAAAGCCGTTTGACTCGTCAAATCCTTGACATTTAAAACCGCCTCTGCTAGGTAAATGTGGCTTTGGTATGCATAAGTCATAGGGTGTCTCCTTTTGCTTGTTGTAACTTTGTTAATTACATCAATTATACACTATTAAGATAAAATGTCAACGAAGGCAACTCAAAGAGTCTGGAACAAAAGTCTAACCTTAAATATAAAAAGCGAACAAAACAAGTTATCTGACACTCAGAATTCTGTCTTGTTCGCTTTTTTGTCTAATCTATCGATTTTAAAAATTGCTAAATTGTCAAATTAAGTTAGACTTTTCAAGTAACTCAGAAAAACTTGGTAGGGTGATTGATAATTCAATGATTTCCTAGGAATTCTATTTCTTTTATCAGCTATAGCTGATAAATAATTTTGAGAAATATTCGTAAAATCCATTTGTTTCGGTAATCCATTTCGTCTTAATAAGCCATTAGAATGTTCATTGAGACCTCGTTGACCAGGACATCCTGGATCCGCAAAGAAAATATCTTTTGATTTAATACTTGTATTCTCTTTTTTAATGTGATATAATTATAACGTAGAGGTGAGATATTTATAACAAATGCTACGGTCACCAATCCTTTCTTACAAGAAAATCTGCCATTAGGCACAAGCCTAAAAATTTTACTGTTCAATGTGAACTATTTCTAACAAAGGAGGAACACATCATGTTTAAATCACAAAAAATAGGGCTCATCATTTCGACACTGATGACTAATCTTTTCATTATTAGCTACGTTTTTCTAGCTACAAACCTCAGTCTTTTGGCTAAAATATTGATTAGCCTTACACCAATTATCGGTAGTGCCATTGGATTTTCTGCCTTCTACTTTAAAGACAGGAAAGAAGAATAAGATGAAACACATCAAAAAATGGTTAATTTGGACTTGGTTACCTGTTATGCTACTACTGTGGCTATTAACCCCGCCAAGTAATTCCCCCTGGATAAAACACACTGTTTTTCTAGTCACGATTACCATGCAAGGACTTATTTTCTGGCTTGTTTCCAAGGCACAATCTCAAGAAGACGAGGAAAAGTATTTTGGACTGACAGAGAAGTTATATGGTATGACCTTATTTACCGCTATGGCCATTTACACTAAAGGTATCTGGATAATCACACCAGCTACTAGTCCTATCTGGCTGAAACACCTTTTTCTAGGTTCTGGCTTGTTTGTCCTCATTCTTTGCTTTCTCTATTTTGCATTAAAAAAAGTTGATGAACAAGCAGACGAGCGTTTCTATATGAACTTGGCAAAGGCAGCCTGCACAACCCTGGTACTGATAGTTCTATCTCTGATAGTGTTGAGCATAGTAACATTTTTCCTTCCCTTCACCCTAAGAACAGGCATGGTTTTGATTTTTACTGCATCCATGATTGTGTTTTTTGACCTGTTTTTCCTCATATTTGAAAAGAGGGGGTAGATATGGGAAAAATTCTAACAAACTTAAAAGCCATCCGAGAAGACGCCCGCATGACCCAGCAAGAATTGGCGGATAAGATTGGTGTACGACGGGAAACTATTCTCCACTTGGAGAATAATCGATATAACCCTTCACTTGAAATGGCGCTTAAAATCGCACGTGTCTTTGGCATGTCCGTTGAAGATATTTTCCGCTTAAATGAAGAGGTCTAGTCATGAAAAATCAAATTTGTACCCACTGCGGTGCTAACCAATTTGTCGTAAAAAAACAACTGAAAGGTTATGCAGGATTAGTCAGTGAAGAGGCTAAATTCGTTTCAGGAGGTATTGCCCTCTATCATGAAATTTGTCAAAATTGTGGTACTGTTCATAGAAGTTTTGTGAAGGATGTTGAGAAATTATAAGCGACCCTAATTGTCAAGTCAAGTACAACAAAGTTGTTCCTCTGATTAAATGAGGATCTTTCAAGCTGTTTGAGCTAACTCAAACAGCTTTTTTGCGGACTGATAGCCATGGATTCGTCTAGGTCTTTCATTGATAGCCTTTGTATAGTCCTCTAAAAGTGTCGGCTTTAGTTCTTTTAGTGAGGATCCCTTTGGAATGAACTCTCTTAGTAGTCCATTGAAATTCTCATTTGTACCTCGTTCATAAGATGAATAGGCATGTGCAAAATAAACATCTAATCCCTCTATCTTACTCAATGATGAAAATTCGTTTCCATTATCTGCAGTTATGGACTTAATGGGATAAAGTTTTATACACTCTAAGACTGCTTGATTGACATACTCTGCTTTCTTTTCCACGAGTTTCTTTGTGACAGCATAGCGTGTTTGTCGTTCTACCAAGGTCAGAATAGAAGGTTCTCCTACTGTCTTTCCACCCAGAACAGAATCGATTTCCCAATCTCCAAAACGGGAACGATTATTGATTTCTTCTGGTCTTTCTTCAATTGACTTTCCTAGGAGTTTCTTGGTAGAGGGGCGCTTGGTAAATTTCTTACGGATTCGCACTGCTCTTGGTAAATCAATAACCTTAATCTCTAATAAACCTTGATGGATATAGTTATAGAGCGTCTTGGTTGAAGGAACAACCGCATCTATATGTTGGAGTCTATAGGTATGAACAAAGGTATCCACGCTATGCACCCTTGGTTTCTCTCTCATTGCTTCTGTAAATTTTGTCAGAAAGTCGTCCGATACACGATCCAGTTTCAGATAATAGCTGGCTTTTCTAGCATGACGATAACGGTTATGGGCAGCATCTGCATAATAGTGTTGGTAATAGAACTTATGCCCATTTATTTTTTTCACTTGTGTTATGGAACCACGATTAATTTCACGAGAAATAGTAGAACGATTTCTCCCTAGTCCACGAGCAATCTCAGCAGGTTTGAGTCCTACGCTTAAATAAGCTTCAATTTCCCCTCGCTCAGCTTCAGATAAGTGCTTGTATGATTGATTTGTGGTAGAATAATTAGTGGACATGTTCATCTTCCTTTATACTGTTTTTCGCAACTCTAGTATATCAGATGAAGATGTCTTTTTTGTTGCACTTCATTTTACAACAGGGCTTATAATAAAGAAGTCCTAAAATTAAAATCTTTTTTCCAAGACTCTCTTTTTATTTGACAACAAGCTCGTAACGAGTTTTGCTGGTAAAGGTTTGACCTGCTTTGAGAATGACTTGGTCTTTAAGGTCACTGTGAATAGCATCTGGTAAAGCTTGCGCTTCAAGGGCAATCCCATTGTGCTGTACCATTGGCTGGCCTCCGATGATGACACTCTCATCCACAAAGTTTGCTGTGTAGACCACAAAGCAAGGGGCCTCTGTCTTGAACAGCAGGAAACGACCTGAGTTTTGGTCATAAAGGAAACCAGCATTGTCATGACCGGCAGGAAGGGCAAATGGGTGATCCAAACCAGATACCAGCTGGATTTGCTCATCTTCCTCTGCAAAGATGTCCTTCAGCAAAGCTCCATTGTAGATGTGTTTAACCACATCACGAGTAGCATCTGGAGTCTTAGCCGGAACACCGTCTGGAGCGATTGGGTAAATGCCCTCCGTATTTAGCTGGAAGACATGGCGGTCAACTGTCTGCGTGAAATCACCAGACAAGTTGAAGTAGCTGTGGTTAGTTGGATTGACAAGCGTATCCTGATCTGTCGTCACCTTATAGCTGACTTCGTAGGCACCCGTTTCTTCCAAGTAGTAGCTAATCCAAATCTTGAGATTACCAGGGAATCCTCCTGTCCCGTCTGTACGCTCGGTGTAGAGAGTCAAGCCATGGTCGCTCACCTCGACCAATTCAAACAAGCTGGAATCCCAACCTGTTGAACCACTGTGGTTACAGTTGCTGGCATTGTTGACTTCAAGGTCATAGGTCTTGCCATTGAGCTCAAATGTTGCACCTGCAATACGGCCTGCTACAGGACCTACACTTGCTCCATGCTTGGGACTATTACCTACATAGCTAGCAAAATCATCAAAGCCCAAGATCACATTGGCAAAGTTTCCAGCCTTGTCAGGTGTGACATAGCGCAAGATGGTCGCACCATAAGTCATAACTTCAAGCTGGTAACCACCATCAGTCTCAAAGCGATAGGCCAAGACATCCTTGCCCTCATGATTTCCAAATACACGCTCTGTGTATGCTTTCATTCTTCTCTCCTTTGATCCATTTCTCTTAAGTAAACAAACCATAGAGAGTGTATGCACCATCTATGGTTGTAGTTTCTATTTTCAGAATCCTTTGTCAGAAAACCTTAAGTATCTTCTTAACAAAAAGGGATTCTTATATTCTTGTTTTTATGCTTCTACACGTTCTTTCCATGAAGTTGCTGTAGTTTTGAGAACTTTGTTGAGTTCGTCAATGTTCTCAAATCCAGTTGTACGCAACCACTCACGAGCTGCTGCTTCACCATCTTTGATGTAAGCTTCAACTGATCCAGCCCATGTTGCACGTCCACAAAGAACGCCGTTGAAGTTTGCGCCTGATTCGTGGGCAAAGACAAGTGTTTCTTGGAAGAGTTTAGCTGATACACCTGCACTCAAGTAGATGTATGGAAGATTTGTT
>NZ_JUNW01000019.1:0-113480 GCF_001075675.1 Streptococcus oralis | reverse complement strand
AATAAGTTTAAAAAAATTTCAGAAAAGATAATCTTCGAAAGAGGAAGTAAAATGCTTAATGATTTAAAAAGTAATTATAAAAAATAGCCATTCTTTATAAACCGTATTCACGTATTCAAATCGTATATATAGTCGATTTATTAAATCTATAGATAAACTGTAAAAAGTGGTTTAGATAGCCACTTTTTGCTATAATAGAGGCAGTAAAAACGAAGGAGTTGGCGATGCAACACTCATCATGGCATGCTTTGATTAAGGAGCAACTACCTGAAGGTTATTTTGGGAAAATCAATCAATTTATGGAACAGGTCTATGCTCAGGGAACTGTTTATCCACCTAAGGAAAAAGTTTTTCAGGCTCTCTTGACTACACCGCTTGAAGAAGTGAAGGTGGTGATTCTAGGGCAAGACCCCTATCACGGGCCAGGTCAAGCGCAGGGTTTGAGTTTTTCTGTACCTGACTCAATCCCAGCTCCGCCGTCCTTGCAAAACATTTTAAAAGAATTGTCAGATGATATCGGCGTTAAGAAATCACATGATTTGACGTCTTGGGCTGAGCAGGGAGTCTTACTTCTCAATGCTTGCTTGACGGTTCCTGCTGGGCAGGCCAATGGTCATGCTGGACAGATATGGGAGCCATTTACAGATGCTGTGATTCGGGTTGTAAATAATCTAGACAAACCTGTAGTCTTTGTACTCTGGGGTGCTTATGCACGTAAGAAGAAGGCCTTAGTTACCAATCCTCACCACTTGATTATCGAATCAGCCCATCCTAGTCCTTTATCGGTTTATAGAGGATTTTGGGGTTCCAAGCCTTTTTCCAAGGCCAATGCATTCTTAAAAGAGACAGGACAAGAGCCAATCGATTGGCTTAGATAAGGAGAGAATATGCCTCAGTTAGCGACGATTTGCTACATTGATAACGGAAAAGAACTGCTCATGCTCCATCGCAATAAGAAGCCCAATGATGTCCACGAAGGTAAATGGATTGGTGTTGGTGGGAAGCTAGAGCGAGGTGAGACTCCTCAAGAATGCGCTGCGCGTGAAATCCTCGAAGAGACAGGTCTCAAAGCCAAGCCAGTACTTAAAGGTGTTATCACTTTTCCTGAATTCACACCAGATTTAGACTGGTACACCTATATTTTTAAGGTGACGGAGTTTGAGGGTGACTTGATTGACTGCAATGAGGGGACGCTGGAATGGGTTCCCTATGATGAAGTTTTGAGCAAGCCAACTTGGGAGGGTGACCACACCTTTGTTGAGTGGCTTTTAGAGGACAAACCCTTCTTTTCAGCTAAGTTTGTTTATGATGGGGATAAATTGTTGGATACCCAAGTTGATTTCTATGAATAAAGGAGAAAGTAGATGCTACTTATCAAAAATGGTCGTGTAATGGATCCCAAGTCTGGTTTGGATCAAGTGTGTGATGTTTTAGTGCAAGATGGGAAAATTGTCAAAATAGCTGCCGAAATCAAGGAAGAAGGAGCAGAGCTAATTGATGCTACTGGTCTTGTAGTTGCGCCTGGACTAGTCGATATCCATGTTCATTTCCGTGAACCTGGCCAGACCCACAAGGAGGACATCCATACTGGGGCACTAGCGGCTGCTGCAGGTGGTTTTACAACGGTTGTTATGATGGCTAATACCAGTCCAACCATTTCGGACGTAGAAACTTTGCAAGAAGTTCTTCAGTCAGCTGCCAAGGAAAAAATCAATGTCAAGACAGTTGCGACTATTACCAAGAAATTTAATGGCCAAGACTTGACAGACTTTAAGGCGCTTTTAGAAGCAGGTGCGCTTGGTTTTTCTGATGACGGTATTCCGCTTGAGAGCAGTAAAGTGGTCAAGGAAGCCATGGAAGAAGCTAAAAAACTCAATACCTTTATCAGCCTTCATGAGGAAGATCCAGGTTTGAACGGGATTCTTGGATTTAACGAAAACATCGCTAAAGACCACTTCAAGATCTGTGGTGCGACAGGGGTGGCAGAATACGCTATGATTGCGCGAGATGTTATGATTGCCTATGCAACCAAGGCTCATGTTCATATCCAGCATTTGTCTAAGGAGGAAAGTGTCAAGGTAGTAGAGTTTGCTCAAGGTTTGGGAGCGCAAGTCACAGCAGAAGTAGCGCCACAGCATTTCTCTAAGACGGAAGCTCTCCTTTTGACACAAGGAAGCAATGCCAAAATGAATCCTCCACTTCGTTTGGAATCAGACCGTCGTGCCGTGATCGAAGGTCTCAAGTCAGGTGTTATCACAGTTATCGCGACAGACCACGCGCCTCACCATGCAGATGAGAAAAATGTAGAAGATATCACCAAAGCGCCATCTGGTATGACTGGCTTAGAAACCTCTCTTTCTCTTGGTTTGACTTATTTGGTAGATGCTGGTGAGTTAAGCTTGATGGAATTGCTTGAAAAAATGACCTACAACCCAGCCAAGCTTTACAACTTTGAAGCAGGTTACTTGGCTGAGAATGGTCCAGCGGATATCACTATCTTTGACGCTAAGGCTGACCGCCTTGTGGACTCCCATTTTGCTTCAAAAGCAGCAAACTCACCATTTATCGGTGAGACTTTAAAAGGGCAGGTCAAATATACCATCTGTAAAGGACAAATCGTTTACAAAAACTAGATGGGATTCTGCTCTATAGACTATAAGAATAGAGAGCGTATATGTATCGAACCCATCAATTTAAAGATAAGTTTATTTTATTTCTTAAGATATTTTTTCCTATCCTGATTTATCAGTTTGCTAATTATTCTGCCTCTTTTGTCGATACAACCATGACGGGGCAGTACAATACCATGGATTTGGCTGGCGTTTCAACTGCAACGAGTCTATGGAATCCTTTCTTTACTTTTTTAACAGGGATTGTTTCGGCCATGGTTCCCATCATAGGCCATCATCTGGGACGAGGCAAAAAGGAAGAAGTGGCATCTGACTTTTACCAATTTATCTACTTGGCTTTCGGACTGTCTTTGGTCTTGCTTGGAATGGTAGTATTCTTAGCACCGCCTGTCTTAAACCATATCGGACTAGAAGCTCAAGTGGCGTCAGTTGCAGTCTCTTATCTTTGGTACCTTTCTTTCGGGATTATTCCCTTGTTATTGTTCAGTGTAATTCGGTCATTGTTAGATTCTCTTGGTTTGACCAAGCTATCTATGTACCTCATGCTTTTGTTACTTCCGCTAAATAGTGGTTTTAACTATCTTTTGATTTATGGAGCTCTTGGTTTTCCAGAGCTTGGTGGTGCAGGAGCAGGTCTAGGAACTTCTCTAGCCTATTGGATTTTATTGGGAATTTCGCTTCTTGTTTTGTTCAAACAAGAAAAATTAAAAGCGCTACATCTTGAAAAACGCATTCCACTCAATATAGATAAAATCAAGGAAGGTGTTCGATTAGGTCTACCAATCGGAGGAACCGTATTTGCTGAAGTAGCTATATTCTCCGTGGTGGGACTAATCATGGCTAAGTTTTCATCGCTCATCATCGCTAGTCACCAGTCAGCCATGAACTTCTCAACTCTCATGTATGCTTTTCCCATGAGTATTTCCTCTGCTATGGCGATTGTTGTGTCTTACGAGGTGGGGGCTAAACGTTTTGAGGATGCAAAAACCTATGCTCGTCTGGGGAGAATAACAGCCCTTATTTTTGCTTGTCTTACCCTATCCTTCCTCTACATTTTTAGAGATCGTGTAGCAAGTCTATATGGGAATGACTCTCAGTTCATTGAAACAACTGCTGTATTTCTAACCTACAGTCTCTTTTTCCAATTAGCTGATACCTTTGCGGCCCCACTCCAGGGGATTCTAAGAGGCTATAAGGACACTATCATTCCTTTCTATCTTGGCTTAATCGGGTATTGGGGAGTAGCGATACCTCTAGGATACCTACTAGATCAAGCAACTGCCTTAGGGGCATTTGCCTACTGGATTGGGTTAATTGCTAGCTTGATTGTTTCTGGTTGTTTGTACCAATGGCGTTTGAAAACTGTAATGAAAAGATTGAGCTAGTTTTAAGAAATTATCCCGAAAAATGACTTTGTGAAAAAATACTCTAACTAGAGAGAATCCCTGTTTTAACAGGGATTTATTTTTTTATATTGTGAAATTTTATTAGCCATATACTTTGACAGCGTATACTAAAAAAGGTAAAATAGTAAGGTAAGTACAAAGTTAGAAAGGCAAGATTATGTCAACTTTAGATAAAAATCTTTTGCTAGAGATGTTCCGTAAGATGGAAGAAATCCGTCGCATGGACTTAAAAATTGCTCAGTTAGTGAAAAAGGGGAAAGTTCCCGGTATGACTCACTTTTCTGTTGGAGAGGAAGCTGCTAACGTTGGAGCGATGTTGGCTCTCAACCCAGATGACCTGATTACTTCCAACCACCGTGGCCATGGACAGGCTATTGCCAAAGGAATTGACCTCAATGGAATGATGGCAGAAATCCTTGGTAAGTACACCGGTACTTGTAAAGGAAAAGGTGGTTCCATGCATATTGCTGACCTTGATGCTGGTAACCTCGGTGCCAATGGTATCGTAGGTGGTGGTATGGGAATCGCTGTTGGTGCAGCCCTCAGTCAGCAAATGCAAAACACTGGAAAAATTGTCGTTTGCTTCTTTGGAGATGGCGCGACCAATGAAGGTGTTTTCCACGAAGCAGTGAACATGGCTTCTATCTGGAACCTACCAGTCATTTTCTACTGCATCAACAACGGTTATGGGATCTCTGCGGATATCAAGAAAATGACCAATGTGGAGCATATCCATCAACGCAGTGCGGCATATGGAATTCCTGGAATGTTTATTGAAGACGGAAACAATGTCATCGACGTCTATGAAGGATTTAAGAAAGCTGTAGACCATGTTCGTGGTGGCAATGGGCCAGTCTTGATTGAAAGTGTCACATATCGTTGGCTTGGTCACTCATCATCTGACCCTGGTAAATATCGTACGCGTGAAGAAGTGGAATTGTGGAAACAAAAAGACCCAATCGAAAACCTTCGTAACTATCTCGTTGAGAACAACATTGCAAGTGCCGAAGAATTGGAAGAAATCCAAGCGCAAGTCAAGGAAGCAGTAGAAGCTTCTGTTAAATTTGCGGAAGAAAGTCCATTCCCACCGCTTGAATCAGCATTTGAAGATATTTACGCAGACTAAGGAGAAAGAGATAAAATGGAAACAAAAACAATGTCCTTCCGTGACACCATTATCCTTGCTATGTCTGAGGAAATGCGTCGCGATGAAAATGTGTTCTTGATGGGAGAAGACGTCGGTGTCTTCGGAGGAGACTTCGGAACTTCTGTCGGAATGCTTGAAGAATTTGGTCCAGAACGTATCCGTGACTGTCCGATTTCTGAAGCGGCCATCTCTGGAGCAGCAGCAGGAGCGGCCATGACAGGACTTCGCCCAATCGTTGATATGACATTCATGGACTTCTCGGTCATTGCCATGGACAATATCGTCAACCAAGCTGCTAAAACACGTTATATGTTTGGTGGTAAAGGTCAGGTTCCAATGACTGTACGTTGTGCAGCTGGTAACGGAGTTGGTTCTGCCGCCCAGCACTCGCAATCTCTAGAGTCTTGGTTCACACACATCCCAGGTCTTAAGGTTATAGCTCCAGGTACACCTGCTGACATGAAAGGACTTCTCAAGTCTTCTATCCGTGATAACAACCCTGTTATCATCCTTGAATACAAGTCAGAATTTAACCAAAAAGGGGAAGTGCCAGTTGATCCAGACTATACAATCCCACTTGGGGTTGGGGAAATCAAACGCGAAGGAACAGATGTAACAGTCGTTACTTATGGTAAAATGCTTCGCCATGTGGTTCAAGCTGCTGAAGAATTAGCAGAAGAGGGAATTTCAGTTGAAATTGTAGACCCACGTACCCTTGTTCCTCTTGATAAGGATATCATCATTAACTCAGTGAAGAAGACTGGTAAGGTCGTTCTTGTCAATGACGCCCACAAAACAAGTGGCTATATCGGAGAGATTTCAGCAATTATTTCAGAATCAGAAGCATTTGATTATCTAGATGCACCAATCCGCCGTTGCGCCGGAGAAGATGTGCCAATGCCTTACGCGCAAAACCTTGAAAATGCAATGATTCCAACAGTTGAAAGCATCAAAGATGCAATCCGTAAGACTTATAACAAAGAATGATATCACATAAATTAAATTATGTAAAATTTTAATTTTTTTAACTTTAGTAACTTGAGGTATGTTTTGTATCCAAGTTGTATATAAAGTTGCGACAGTTTTTTGACGAATCGATCATATTCGACAAAAAACTTAGTAAGTCTACTAGGTTGACCGCCTAATAGCGGCAACCGTAGCAACTTGAGACGCGTTTCGTGTCCAAGTTACTTGTAGAGTTGAACACGGGCTAAAAGCTCGGAAAAAAGATAAATCTCCTTGACTTCATCGAAGTCTGCGTCGATTTCCTATTTTTCAGTCGCTTTTTGACGCCCTTAGTATCATGTAATTGAATTCGGACGGAGGTCTGCGAAAAAAAGAAAGATTTCCTTGTGTTCATCGAACACATCGTCAATCTCCTATTTTCACTTTGACTTTTTCGCCCTTTGTATCATAATTAGAATTGGAGAGGTCATGGCTGATGACAAGCTAAGAGCGACTCCTGCGGCTAGAAAGTTAGCGGATGATCTAGGGATCAACCTCTACGACGTTTCTGGCTCAGGTGCAAACGGTCGTGTCCACAAAGAAGACGTGGAAACTTATAAAGACACAAATGTGGTTCGCATTTCGCCACTTGCAAAACGAATTGCCCTCGAACATAACATTGCTTGGCAGGAAATCCAAGGAACAGGTCATCGTGGTAAAATCATGAAGAAGGATGTTTTGGCCTTACTTCCTGAAAATATCGAAAACGATACTATCAAGTCTCCTGCTCAAATCGAAAAAGTGGAAGAGGTTCCTGATACTATCACTCCTTATGGTGAGATTGAGCGTATTCCAATGACACCAATGCGTAAGGTTATCGCGCAACGTATGGTTGAATCTTACCTAACTGCGCCAACTTTCACACTCAACTATGAAGTTGATATGACTGAAATGCTGGCCCTTCGTAAGAAGGTTCTTGATCCGATTATGGAAGCGACTGGTAAGAAGACTACTGTAACAGACCTTCTTTCACTCGCTGTTGTGAAAACATTGATGAAACACCCATACATCAACGCTTCATTGACAGAAGACGGCAAGACCATTATCACTCATAACTATGTCAACCTTGCGATGGCGGTTGGTATGGATAACGGTCTAATGACACCAGTTGTTTACAATGCTGAGAAGATGAGCTTGTCAGAGTTGGTCGTTGCATTTAAAGACGTAATTGGTCGTACCTTGGATGGCAAATTGGCTCCAAGTGAGTTACAAAACTCAACCTTCACAATTAGTAACTTGGGAATGTTTGGTGTTCAGTCCTTTGGTCCGATTATTAACCAACCCAACTCAGCTATTCTGGGTGTAAGTTCGACAATCGAGAAACCAGTTGTTGTTAATGGTGAGATCGTTATCCGACCAATCATGAGTTTAGGATTAACTATTGACCACCGTGTTGTAGATGGTATGGCTGGTGCTAAGTTTATGAAAGACTTGAAAGCCTTGATTGAGAATCCGATCTCAATGTTGGTTTAAGTCAGCTATTGTTATTTTAGAGATTTAGAAGGAAGTAAGACATGGCCTTAGAAGTAATTATGCCAAAAGCCGGCGTAGATATGACAGAAGGACAAATTGTCCAATGGAATAAAAAAGTCGGTGAATTTGTAAAAGAAGGAGAAATCCTTTTGGAAATCATGACTGACAAAGTCAGCATGGAATTGGAAGCCGAAGAAGATGGATACTTGATTGCCATCCTTAAAGGAGATGGTGAAACTGTCCCTGTAACTGAAGTTATCGGTTACCTTGGAGAAGAAGGGGAAAACATCCCAACAGCTGGAGCAGCTGCGCCAGAATCAAAACCTGCACCTGCAGCTAGTGCCTCAAACGACGATGGTAAGAGCGATGATGCCTTTGATATCGTTGTGATTGGTGGAGGTCCTGCTGGTTATGTTGCAGCCATTAAAGCTGCCCAACTCGGTGGGAAGGTTGCCCTTGTTGAGAAATCTGAACTCGGTGGAACGTGTTTGAACCGTGGCTGTATCCCAACGAAGACCTACCTTCACAATGCTGAAATCATCGAAAATATCGGTCATGCAGCAAACCGAGGTATCGTCATCGAAAATCCAAACTTCACTGTAGATATGGATAAACTTTTAGAGACAAAATCTAAGGTTGTCAATACTTTGGTTGGTGGTGTTGCAGGTCTTCTTCGTAGTTACGGAGTTACTGTTCATAAGGGTGTTGGTACTATCACTAAAGATAAGAATGTCTTGGTAAATGGTTCTGAATTGCTTGAAACCAAGAAAATTATCCTTGCCGGTGGTTCAAAAGTCAGCAAGATCAACGTTCCTGGTATGGAATCTCCACTTGTCATGACCAGTGATGACATTCTTGAAATGAACGAAGTACCAGAAAGCCTCGTAATCATCGGTGGTGGGGTTGTCGGTATCGAACTCGGCCAAGCATTCATGACATTTGGTTCAAAAGTAACTGTTATCGAAATGATGGACCGTATCGTTCCAGCTATGGATGCGGAAGTGTCTAAGAATCTTCGCTTGATTCTTGAGCGTAAAGGTATGACTATCTTGACAGGTACAAAATTGCAAGAAATCATCGAAGAAAATGGTCAACTTCGTATCAAGGTTGAAGGAAAAGACGATATCATCGCTAGCAAAGCTCTTCTTTCAATCGGTCGTGTGCCAGACCTTGAAGGAATTGGTGATGTTGAGTTTGAATTGGATCGTGGACGTATCAAGGTCAACGAATACATGGAAACTTCTGTTCCTGGAATCTACGCACCAGGTGACATCAACGGTACTAAGATGTTGGCGCACGCAGCCTTCCGCATGGGTGAAGTTGCCGCTGAAAATGCCCTCAAAGGAAATCATGCTATTGCGAAATTGAACTTGACTCCTGCAGCCATCTATACTCTTCCTGAAGTAGCAGCAGTAGGTCTGACTGAAGAACAAGCCCGTGAGAAATACGATGTAGCCATCGGTAAATTCAACTTTGCTGCCAACGGACGTGCAATTGCATCAGATGCGGCTCAAGGTTTCGTAAAAGTTATTGCTGATAAGAAATACGGAGAAATCCTTGGTGTGCACATCATTGGTCCTGCAGCTGCAGAATTGATCAACGAGGCATCAAGCATCATCGAAATGGAAATCACTGTTGAAGAGATGCTTAAGACCATCCATGGACATCCAACCTACTCTGAAGTGATGTACGAAGCATTTGCAGATGTTCTAGGAATGGCCATCCATTCACCAAAGAAAAAATAAAACGAAGATAGACTAGGCTGGAAAGATGTTTTCCAGTCTCTATCGTATAAAGGGATATCATGAAATATATTATCAATCATTCAAACGACACCGCTTTTAATATCGCCTTGGAAGAATATGCCTTTAAACACCTTTTGGATGAGGATCAAATCTTCCTTCTTTGGATTAACAAACCTTCTATCATTGTTGGTCGTCACCAGAATACTATCGAAGAAATCAACCGTGACTATGTTCGAGAAAATGGTATTGAGGTAGTCCGCCGTATCAGTGGTGGCGGAGCTGTTTATCACGATCTAAACAACCTCAACTACACCATCATTTCAAAAGAAGATGAAAACAAGGCCTTTGACTTCAAGAGCTTCTCAACTCCAGTTATCAATACCTTAGCTCAACTAGGCGTCAAAGCTGAGTTCACAGGCCGTAATGACCTTGAGATTGATGGAAAAAAATTCTGTGGCAATGCCCAAGCCTATATCAATGGGCGTATCATGCACCACGGTTGCTTGCTCTTTGACGTTGATTTATCAGTCCTTGCTAATGCCCTCAAGGTTTCAAAAGACAAATTTGAATCAAAAGGTGTGAAATCCGTTCGTGCCCGTGTAACCAATATTGTCAATGAATTACCTGAAAAAATCACAGTTGAAGAATTCCGTGATTTGCTATTGGAATACATGAAAAAAGAGTACCCAGAGATGACTGAATACGTCTTTTCAGAAGAAGAAATGGCGGAAATCAATCGCATTAAGGATACAAAGTTCGGTACTTGGGACTGGAACTACGGTAAATCACCTGAATTTAACGTTCGTCGGGGAACAAAATTCACTAGTGGAAAGGTTGAAGTTTTTGCCAACGTCATTGAATCAAAAATCCAAGATATCAAGATTTATGGTGACTTCTTTGGTATCGAAGACGTTGCAGCTGTAGAAGATGTCCTTCGTGGCGTTAAGTACGAACGTGAAGATGTCCTTAAAGCTCTAGAAACTATTGATATTACACGCTACTTCGCTGGTATTAGCCGTGAAGAAATCGCTGAAGCAGTAGTGGGGTAAGGAAAAAGAATCCATTTATGATGGATTCTTTTATTAGGGTTAAACTTAATAATCATGCTGATTAGATTATAATAGTGATGAAAAATGAAAAGGAGTTATTCATTATGTTAGAAATTCCAGTAGAAAGTCTTAATCTATTTGAACAGTTAGACCGCAATGTTGTTGCTTTTTATAGAAATGAAGAAATTTCTCAAACTGAAAGTTTAAATATAAGCATCACACAAGAACATTATGATAAGAAATACAAAGAGCTTCAACCTTTAGGATACCAAGCTGTTCAAATACCTCTGGGAATGGCTTTAGATAATGTAATCCAGCAAGCCCATTTTCAAAATCTTATAATTGGCGGTCTTCTCCCCGATGAAATCAAAGTAAACAAAGGGGACTTAATGTCTTTGAAGGAGATTGTTGATAGTTTTTGTATTATGTTTGCTGCAGCAAATAACCGACTTGAAAATAGTAAGGCTTATGAATTTATGAAAGATAAGACAGTGTTCTTTATTGGTAAACTGTTAACTGACGATCTTAAAAATGGTGACGAAATTTCGTATATGGGAATCGAAAGAGAATCAGCTGATGGTACTTCTTATGAAGCAGTAAAATGTTTTCTAACTAAAGAGAGTGCTGAGCAGTACAATGATTCAAAAAAACCAGTAAGCCCAGCAAATCTAGCCTATCTGCAAGCCTTTTGGGGTAAACCAGTAATTATAGAGCCTCACCGTAACTACTGGATTGAGTTTAAATAAATAAAAAACGAAAGATAAAGGAATTGGTCTTTCGTTTTTTAGCAATAGTTGCTTTACATAATTTATAATATGTAACAATCATAAACTATCTAAAGCATTCTTTTGTTCATCATTGACGATATGGGTATAGAGGTCAGTGACTTGTGTACTGGCATGTCCTAGCTGATGGCTGACCAAAACTTGCGATTTAGTAGCATCATAGAGCCTAGTCGCCAGGGTATGGCGTAGTTTGTGGGGAGTTACTCTGACTTTGAAGTCCTCAGAGTACTTAGCAACCATCTTTTCAACACTAGAAGCATCAATACGATTGGGAACGCCTCGATATAAGGTCAAAAAGAGAGCTGTATCTGTCTTTTCCGTCTTATAGCGTTGATTTCGAATGGCTAGATAATTCTCTAGGTAAGGCTTAGCAAAAGCAGCGACATTGACAGAATCACGTTTCCCCCCTTTTCGAGTGACATCGATCACCATCATTTTGAGATTGAGGTCTCTTAGATCTAGATTAACAGCTTCAGATAAGCGGACACCAGACGCTAGGAGAAGGGCAATAATGGCCAAATCACGTTCTTTGTTCTTATTAAATGATGAGAGAGCGCGATTTGAGAGCTGTTGTGGGTACTCCTGATCGATATAAGTTAGAAAACCTTCTGTTTCATCACCTAGAAAGAGTTTTTGCTTGATGTTTTCAGCTCTAGCAGCAAGTGTTTCTTTCTTTTTCTTGGTTGAAACTTTCTTCATTACATTACGATAGAAATAGGGTTCTCCCAGGTCGTTTTCAACCTCCTCTGTTAGATACTTGTAAAGACTAGAAAGTGCTGATAAGGTCCGATTGATGGTCGTCTGAGAGACACCTTGCTTGGTTGTATTAGCATTCAGCAAAGGTCGTTCACGTAGATACAGGATAAAGGATTCCATATCTTTCTTAGACATATTTTCCAAGACTGATAAAGGAATGTCAGATATTTTATCAGCGTTTGAAATACCAGACTCCAAAACCCAGCTGAAAAATCGATCGTATTCCTTGAGGTATTCGTACAAGGTTGTAAAACTGTAGGGCACAGCAAGCTTTGATTGGTAGTATTCCAGAACATACCAGGGCATGATTTGTTTTAGTTTGTCGATTCGTTCCAGTAAAATCTCACGTTTCATGTATTTTCTCCATAAATAAGTCTACTAGTAGTATAGCATAGACTTATGTATTTTTCAAGAAAATTATAGTTTTTCGGAAAAATGTTATAAGTGTTTGATGGATTCTAGAAAAAACAAAGACCTGGTTCCACAATCATAAGAAACAGGTCTTTTGTGTGTATGTAATCCGGCAATATGTTTATATTTCAATTTCTCTAAAATATTGCAATTGCCATTTTTGTGTTGCTCGAGCTGTTGTATTTAAATTTGAGCACCAAGGAGGATAAAATCGCATAGACATTTTTCCATTGCTATCTTTTGTCGACAGAATGTTTTTACGAATAGCCACCTCGTTTGGAATAATGAATAGTCCCCTCTTATCATTATCAATGATAACGATTATAAGTTCATTTCCTAAGTCCTCATTGGTATAAGGAATGTTCTTGTTGTTTTGGTCTTTTTTCCAAAAAACTGTAAAATATCCTTCTTTTTTTGGTGTTCTTTTTGCCAAGCGGCATCTTTTATACCCTTGCTCTTCCTTTATATTGATAAGAATACCTTCGTATTTTTCATTGTATTTTTCTTCAATGAAATCAAAATCACCATAAAAATTATATAAAACATCGAGTATTTTCATTATGATGTATGTCCTCCTTAGCAAATAACTTTTCCAAAGAATAATACTGTTTCCAACAAAATCAGCTACCGACTATGCACATCTTTTTTTATGTATTACCATATAGCAGGATACCATGATGACGAAAATTTTGATTAGGTAGGTTTCGTATCGATCAGTGTCTATGGTTAGCTGAGACAAGACGTTAATGATCGAATGTGTCATAACGCAAATCCAGAGATTCTTTGTTTTGATATAAAGAGCTGAGAGTATGAAAGAATTCGTCAGCAATCCAATTAGAAACGGTAGAGTTTGCAGTGTTGCTAGGGAACCATCTATGTAAAAGAACAACAGATGCCAAAGCGCCCAGCTGAAAAAGGTTAAGATTGTTGAGTAAAAATATGGCAACTTTTCTTGTAAAATTGGTTGAAAAACATTTCGCCATCCAATCTCTTCTATACCACCAAAGACAATAAATTTGAAGAACATCAAAAATGGGAGATACCAGCTAAATTCTACTATTTTCCCACTAAACATTAGAAAAGAAAAATCAAGGATAATAAGGAAAAAAGATAATAAATAATGTTTGTAACTGGTATGAATGTTAAAAAAATCGTTAACGATCTTCTTAAAAGGAATATGAAAATAGTGATTTGCAACAATTATTCCCCAAAGAGCTGAAGAAATCCCACCAACAATGATTCCTAAAACAGTTAATAGGTTGGAATGAACAGAAAAATGATTCAAGAAAAAGAAAAGGAGACAAACTGATACTATTTGGCTAAATGTGCCTAGCAAATATACCGCAATTGCCTTACTTCTTTTCATAGAGAATCCTTTCAAATTTATTTTACGTAAAATAAATTATGTAAGATAACTTACAACAACATATCTTTGACTTTCCCAATTTCACTTTTTGGAATCACCAGGTGAATCATATCACCCAGATACATTCTAGTTGAGCCGTTAACTGTTTGGCTTTTGCCATTATGGACTTGGGTGGTGATGAGTACGTTATGTGGCAAGTTGAGCTCGTGAACCTGTTTTCCAGCGATCTTGTCAGATACAGGGATTTCAATGAGGGTAACTTCTCCTTCGTTTGTTGCTTCTTCTGGTAGCATTTTTTCAAGCATGGCTTCATAGACTGGAGCACCCTTGAGTAGATCCATGACGATGTAGGTAACTAAGGTCACTAAGCCAAGTGGCATGAGGTTGCGAATATCTCCAACCATTTCGGTTACGAGTATCATAGCAGTTAAGGGAGCCTTAGATATTGCCCCAAAGTAGCCACTCATTCCCAGAATGACAAATATAGGAAATTGTTCCTGACTGACAAGCCCAAAATTCACACAAATGACACCGACTAGGGCACCTAGTAAGGAACCAAGCGCCAAAATGGGTAGGAAAATTCCTCCTGGGAGGCCGCTTCCATAACTAATCATGCTCCAAACAAAGCGGATCAAAAAGTAAGCTAATAAAACCTGGAAACTAAAATCTTGCTCAGTCAAAGAAAGAACGACCTGGTTTCCACCACCAAGAATTTGAGGTAAGAAAATCCCGACTGGTATGATGAGGATAAAGGCTAGGATTGGATAATAAGATCTATCCAAATGGATTTTTTTACCAAACCAATCATAAATTCGACCAACATTGAGTACAGCTTTCTCATAGAGAAAACCAGAAAGTCCGAGAAAAACTCCCATAACCAGGTAAATCCAATACTGGTCTAGGGTCATGAGAGGAATGTTGTCTGGCATATCCAGTACGGGTGTTAGGCCAAATATGAGTAGTGAGACAAAGTTTGCTACTAGACTGGCTGCTAGAGTTGAGACCCAGAAAAAGCGGGAAAAATGGTGGTATACTTCTTCTATGACAAAGAGCAACCCAGCAATCGGAGCATTAAAAGCAGCAGCTAAGCCAGCTGCAGCACCACTGGCAATCAGGGAGCGTTCCTCTACTGGGCTAGATTTGAGCCACTTGGCAATACCTTTACCACCAACAGCTCCAAGTTGAATACTCGGCCCTTCACGCCCTAGCATAAGACCACTGGCAATAGCAAGAATCCCTAATACATATTTCTTCCAGAGGACACTCCACCAGTTGAGGGTCATGAGTCCCTTCAGCTCGGCTTCGACTTGAGGAATTCCTGAACCCTTGATGTCTTTTTCCGACCGAGTTAGTCTCGCACTGAGACAGCAAACTATTAAATAAAATAGACCAATGATAAAAAGATTGCGCACTAGGTGCGCTTGATCTTGATAGAGTCCTTGTATCAGGTGGAAGCCCTTTTCGATTAAGAAACGAAAGGATCCGACGATTACCCCGACGACGAGACCAACAATGATTCCTCGTCCAACTTGGGATAATATGGTGCTTGAGGCAAAGGCAAATTCTTTCTTGGAACTAAGTGTTTTTGACTGTTCCTCCATAATCATTTCCTCTTACTTATCTTTCTTGGTTGAAACTAGTGTTTTGACTGGTTCAAAACTGGTTCGGTGAATTGGGGTGACACCTAGTTTTTCCAATCCTTCTAGATGTTTAGCTGTTCCGTATCCTGCATTAGTTACAAAATCATATCCAGGATATTGATCATCATAGTCCTTCATCAATTCATCCCGTGTCACCTTGGCTACTATAGATGCTGCTGCGATTGACAGGGAGTTAGCATCTCCTTTGATAATGGGGGTTTGTGAAATTGGTAACTCCAGTTTCATGGCATCTATCAAGAGGTGCTCAGGTTGCGGACTGAGCTGGGAGATTGCTTCCTTCATGGCTAGTTTGGTAGCTTCATAGATATTGACTTGGTCGATGACCTGATTATCCATGATACCAATCCCGATTGATAAAGCTTGGTCTTGAACGGCTTGATAAATCTCCAGATGTTTCTTTTTGGGGATCTTTTTGCTATCGTTGAGGCCTTTAATCTTACAATTTTTGGGCAAGATAACAGCTGCAGCGACTACAGGTCCAGCCAGAGGACCACGGCCGACCTCATCAACACCTGCTATTAAGGTCACTCCTTGCTTGTAAAGCTCTTTTTCATAGGAAAGCATTGATTCCAAACGAAGGTCCTCATCCAGTTCAGCATGAATGGCTTTTTTACGCTTGTTGATTTCCTTTTGAACTCCAGAACGAGGGTCCTTTTCCACTTCAAGAAAAAGTGGATTGTCTAATTCTTTGACAGTAGCAAGAAGTTCTTTAATTTCTTTAATCGTCGTCATCGATGTCGTCCAATGTATCTAAGGTATAGTTACCGAGTTTTCCATCACGGACTTCCTTGACGAAGAGGCTGTAAAAGCGGTCGTAGTCGTCTCGGAAACCAAGGGCACG
Organism: Streptococcus oralis; assembly: GCF_001075675.1. Classification (GTDB taxonomy): domain Bacteria; phylum Bacillota; class Bacilli; order Lactobacillales; family Streptococcaceae; genus Streptococcus; species Streptococcus oralis_V. The sequence goes on along the minus strand of NZ_JUNW01000019.1, from coordinate 97,205 downwards.
GGTCATATCCATGATAATAACAGGTGCTTCTTCTTCTATTTTCATTTGTTTGAAGCGTTCAGCTAGCTTTTCTGGATAATGTTTTTTGAAATAATTGAGACCAAAAATGGTCACTTCATCCATTGGGAGTAGTTGATCTTTAATTGCCCCTGTTAGGGCTAGTTTCAAAGCAACGGTTTCGTCTTCAAATTTAGGCCAAAGAATCCCTGGTGTGTCTAGGATTTCCAGGTCTTTATTGGTTTTGAGCCACTGTTGCCCCTTGGTAACACCTGGTTTATTGCCGACAACTGCAATCTTTTTCCCAGCCAAACGGTTCATGAGAGTTGACTTACCGGCATTTGGAATTCCGATAATCATAGTCCGCAAGGTTTCGATCTTGATACCTCGTTCTTTCTGGCGTGCAATCTTATCAGCCATGAGCTTTTTAGCGGCATCCGTCACAACTTTTACAGTCACTTGCTCTTTGGAGTTGATAGCCAGAGTTTGGATTCCCTGTGATTCAAAATACTGACGCCATTCTTTGGTCATTGCAGGATCAGCCAGATCTGCCTTATTCAAAATCAAAAGCTTTGGTTTATCACCCACAATCTTGGTTAACATAGGATTTTGACTAGATAAAGGTAGCCGAGCATCCACCAAAATCGTCACGAAATCAACAAACTTTAAATTCTCCTGAACTTGCCGCCGAGCCTTAGACATGTGGCCCGGAAACCATTGAATAGTAGCCATAAACATTTCCCCTTCCGACTAAAAAAAACGTAGTAAAAACGTTTTCTTTCTTACTACCTATTCTATCATAAATGAGGAACTTTTGCACAGGCTTTGACCACAATAAATGATAAATAGTATTGGTCCGAAACATCCTTGATACCAGTAAGGATTTACTTGACTTTTTTTGTTTTCAAGTATATACTTAGTGTATACTAATTTGTGGAGGTAGAGCAATGAATACAGTAAAGACTCGGAAGGTGGGGAATTCGCTCACTGTGACCATTCCTAAAAATTTGGGGATGACAGAAGGTCAAGAAATGATCGTCTACAAAGGGATTGACGGAGTCATTGTCTTAGCTCCAAAACTGAAAGATCCTTTTGATGGGATTACTGATTTGAGAATGACAAATGATTTTGAAGGGGTAAGGTCACTTGATAGCGAAATCTGACTATATTCCTGAAAAGCAGGATATCATTTGGCTGGATTTTGATCCATCAGTCGGTCGAGAAATCCAGAAACGGCGACCTGCCTTGGTTGTTTCTAGGAGAGAATATGCCTTGCAAACTGGTTTTGTGGCTGTCTGTCCTATCACTCATGGCCAACAACGGTTGGCAGAAAAAGGCTTGCTCGTTCCTGTCTCGTCGGATAAGGTAGATGGTGCTGTCAATCCATTTCAACTTTATACCTTTGATTTTCGGATGCGTAATGCTCAAAAAATAACAAGAATGGACACACAATGTTTTCAGAAAGTCGTCCAACTTTACCAGTACATCTTTGGAGATACTTAAATCCTACCATGCATAGACAAGGTAGGATTTTTTCTATATGAGTAACCTATCTAAAAACGGATGAAGACAATTGAGGAGAATCCCTCTAGTCCAACTTTCTTGTGCAGATGATAGATGTTCTGCCTGAAGGCATTCTTTTAGAAAATCGCGGACTTGTTCTGGTGCAATTTCAAACTCAAAGACTTTCATCTTGTAGAAAAAGTCTATGAGATGCTCAGATAAGTAATCATCTGAAAAAGCTACTTCTCCACTTTTTCGAAATTCTAATAAGAGTCGAGCAAATCTGGATTTTTCATCAGGCAAATCACGAAAATAGGAATTAAGAAGCCAAGTCTGCTTCTGCTTTCGTTCAATCGGATCTTGATTTGCAATTCGCTGATCCTTTTCCAACTCCTTTTGGTTTTGTTTAGCCTTGATAGCCCGTTCGTCTCTATTCTTACCAAAGAGGATTTTTTCCCATTTTCGTTCTTCTTGGGTCAAGGTTTCTGTAAAGCCAAAGTAATCTTGATAGGCTCGTTCTGCAGGTCCCATAGCAAGAATGAGGTTGTCAGCGTATTGCTTGGCGATTTTATCTCTTTTCTTGCGTTCCTTCTCTGCCTGAATCCGTAAATGCTGCTCGTAGTCAATTTTCTCTTTGCCTAGTTTGACAAGGTAGAGTTGGTCATCGGTCTTACCAAGTAGAAAAGGTTTGATACACTTTTCCAGCACTTCTTCCATACGAGCCTTCTTCTTTGGCTCTGCCTTGGTCCAACTTCCACCTTGAAAGACTTCTAGGAAAAGCTGGTAATCTTTCTCAGGTGCGAATTGATTGCCACGATTGGCTTTGAAAACACCTTTCTCCCAAAACCATTTTAGAAGTCGTTCGTCAAAATCGCTTTTATTAACCTTGATTTTTTCCTTTTTCTGAGCCTTTCTGGTTAGGTTTTCAACTTTTCTGAGTAGTTTTTCTTCCTCTTCTAGTTGCTGATCGAGGCTAATACGATGAAAATGGCGAACACAGTCGCTTCCTATAGGGAAGAGACGTTGGCCTGTAACTCCGTTAAAGAGTTCGTAGGCGTATTTTATGGCGTTCCCACAGACACAATTACTACGGCCAATGCCATTAAAGATCAAGGAAACTTCATTCCATTCCTTGGTAGCTTGATCCCAAGTATCGGCTTTTGAAGCTTGTAAAACTGCATCGTGTAGGGATTTTCTAACTGGAAGTGGCACGAGGTCTCCTTTCTAATACTCAATGAAAATCAAAGAACAAACTAGGAAGCTTGCCGCAGGTTGCTCAAAACACTGCTTTGAGGTTGTAGATAAGACTGACGAAGTCAGCTCAAAACATGGTTTTGAGGTTGTGGATAGAACTGACGAAGTCAGTAACCTATATACGGCAAGGTGAAGCTGACGTGGTTTGAAGAGATTTTCGAAGAGTATAAATTATACTTTTACAACTTGAACCTTGTCTTTGCCGAGTAAAATCAAGTATTTTTCAATGTTTTCTATCGAATAAGCTCGTGATAAGGCCTCACCGTATAGGGCTAACTGACCACGATAACGCTCTATGAGTTGACTTGGTTCATCGTAACGGTCTGTCTTATAGTCGAAAAGAATAATTCTGTCCTCGTAAACTAGATAGCCGTCCAAGATCCCACGAACAACAAAGTCTTCCTGACTCTTTTGGTCGCGTTTGAGCATGGAGAAAGGTTGCTCGCGGTAGAGATGGCCGGTATTAGCGAGAATTTCCTGACCAAGTGGTGTTTCGAAGAAGGCGAGAATTTTAGAAAGATTGATCTTGTCTCTTACAGCTGGACTAGTCTGAACTTGTTTGAGAGTTTCTGTCAGGCTAGCAAGGGTTGGTTGCTGACTAAGGTCCATTCTCTGCATGAGTTCGTGAGTGGCACTACCAATCTCAGCTCCAGTTACCTTTTCTTTAGTTGAAAAATCTGGTAAATCAAAGCAGATTTTCTTCTCAGTTGATTGAGTTTGACCAGCAATTTGTACCCCTTCCATATCCATAACGGGTTCGTAGAATTTCTTGATTTGGCTTGGGGTTTGAACACTTGGTAGTTCAATGGCTGCGCGGTGAAGAGTATTATAAACTTCCACCTCTTTCAGCATTTCCAAAGCTTCTTTGATAGTTTCTGACTGGCGATTGTCTGCTTGAGAGCTATCTTGGAGAGGGCTCTTGTTTTCCAATTCTCCGATAGCTTCTCTGGTCAGCTGGTCTTCACCAATAAAACGATAGCTAAAGTTGAGATCTTCCTTGGCAAATACTTTACTGATAGCCCAGATCCAATCTTGAAAATTTCTTGCTTGCAGTCTGGTATTGCTATCTAATTTTCCATTGTTTGCTGCTGGGTATTCCTTGGCTTCTAGCTTTTCACGAGAGCCCTTACCGACAAGATAAAGCTTTCTCTCGGCTCGCGTCATGGCAACATACAGCAGACGCATCTGCTCTGAATAGCTAGCCAATTGCAGTTCTTTCTCATTCTGCGTATAAGTTAGGCTAGGAATGGAGAGTTTGAGGGTTTTAGGATAGTGTGCTTCCACTGCTCCTGTTTCCACTTTGGCAATGTATTTGACACCAAGCCCATTTTGACGACTGAGAATAACTTCTGACATCGAGTCTTGCTTGTTGAAGTCCTGATCCATGTTGAGGATAAAGACGTAAGGAAATTCCAATCCTTTGCTCTTGTGAATGGTCATAAGTTCCACGGCATCTTTAGGCGGTGCGACGGCTACGCTTGCGAGATCGTGCTGGGCTTCTAGGACTTGGTCAATCATACGTATAAAACGCGACAAGCCCTTGAAATTACTCTTTTCAAACTGGTCAGCACGTAGCGCTAGGGCATAGAGATTGGCCTGTCTAGCAGGTCCGTTCGGCAAAGCCCCAACATAGTCATAATAAAAACGGTCGTTGTAAATCTTCCAAATCAAGTCATAGAGAGAGTGAGTTTTGGTATATAAGCGCCAAGAATCCAAAATATCCATGAATTGATTTAGTTTTTCAGCTAGAGCTGTATGAATTAACTCTTTCTGGTTTGTTACCAGTTTTTGAGCATTGACCAGTTTCTCATAGAGATTTTCTTGGACCTTATCTTCTACTTTCTGAAGGGACAAGCGTGCCAACTCGTCCTCGTCAAAACTAAACATAGGAGACTTCATCAGAGCAACCAAGGCATAGTCTTGCAGGGGATTGTGAATGACACGCAGTGTGTCCAGCATAACTTGTACTTCTAGGGATTGGAGGTAATTGTTTTGCTCACCGTCGGTTTTAACTGGAATTCCGTACTCAGACAGGGCAAGTAGAATCTGGTCATTTCGACTGCGACTGGAAGTCAAAAGGGCTATTTCTTTAAAGGTAACGCCTTTTTCCTGATGAAGCTTCAGGATTTCCTTGATGACCAGACGCATTTCCCCAGTGAGTTTCGTTTCTGTTTGGCTCTCTTCCTCCTCTTGCCCGCTGTCTCCCTTATCGTAGAGGAGAAATTCTGCCTTGTTGTCTGGATTGGGAGTCAGTTTGGTATTGGCAAAAACAAGCTGGTGCATACTGTCATAGTTGATTTCGCCGGCCTCTTGGTCCATAAGGCGTGCAAAAATATCATTGGTTGCTGACAGCACTTCTGAACTGCTACGGAAATTTTCCTTGAGGAGTATCAACTTACCCTCTTTAGGATTTTGCGCATAGCGTTGAAATTTTTCATTGAAAATTTGGGGATCTGCCTGACGGAAACGGTAGATGGACTGCTTGATATCTCCCACCATAAAGCGATTGTGACCATTCGACAGCAATTCCAGCATTCGTTCTTGAATGTGGTTGGTATCCTGATACTCATCAACCATGACTTCGTGGAATCTCTCCTGATAAGCCTCGCGGACTTGTGGGAAATTCTCTAAAATTTCAATGGTGAAATGACTGATATCAGCGAATTCAAAGGCATTTTCTTGGCGTTTACATTCACGATAAGCCTCCACAAAATCACTCATAAAGGTTTGGAAGGTTTTAGCTAGCTCCCAAGTATCTTCATGATAACGTTCTTGATAGTCGAGAATGGTTATCTGGTCCGCCAGTTGTCCTAGTTTAGCAAACTTGGCCTTTCTCTCATCGTTATAGGCATCAGCCAGTGGCTTCAAATCAGCCTTACGACTGGAGTTAGCTAGAGATCGACCATTTTTCTCCTTAGAGATGGCGATAATACGCGCAAGCACAGCTTGATAAGCCTGGCTATCGGACTCTTGATTTAAGGAGCCAATTTCATCCAGAACCAGCTGCACATTTTCTAAATAGGCAGCTTTTGGAAACTCATTGGCATCGTTATCCAGATGATAACGGAAGAAACTTTCCAAGTCCCAAAGCGCCTGCTTTATTTGCTCAGTTAGTTTGTCTTTTTCAATTACAAAGTCAGCTGTTTCAAATCCTTTGAGGAAAGAGTTACTCAACCATTTTTGTGGACTGCTGGTGGATTGAAGAAAATCATAGATTTTGTAGACTTGCTGGCGCAGACCTCGTTCATCCTTACCTCGTCCAGCAAAGTTCTTGACCAAGCGACTAAAGTTTTCTTTATTTTCACCTTGGTAATGGGCTTCAAAAACCTGATGAAAAACTTCGTTTTTTAAGAGTAACTGTTCACTTTCATTTTGTAGAATACGGAAATTCGGTGCGATATCAATCAGATAGCCATGTTTGCCAAGGAATTTTTGTGTGAAAGAGTCCATGGTTCCGATGGCAGCGTTTGGCAGGTCTGCCAACTGACGTCCCAAGTGTTGTTTGAGATCAACATCGTTACTTTCTTGGATTTGTTGGCTAATTTTTTTCTCCAAACGTTCCTTAAGCTCTGTAGCAGCCTTGACGGTAAAGGTTGAGATAAAGAGTTGGCTGATTTCCACGCCACGCGCCAATTGATCCAGAATACGCTCTGCCATGACAAAGGTCTTCCCTGAACCAGCAGACGCTGAAACAAGAATATTCTGCCCTGCCGTATAAATGGCTTCGATTTGCTCAGCTGTTTTCTTCTGTTCCTTGCTCGAACTCGCTTCTGCTTCTTGCAGTTTTTGAATCTCTTCCTCAGTTAAAAAGGAAATGGGCTTCATCGATTCAACTCCTCTCTCATTTTCTCAAACCAAGCTTGCTTGAGTTTTTCTCCGACCAGACGCTTGCCGTCAGCTACTTCTAACTTTTCTAGGAAACGGGCTTGTCCCAAGTGGTAATTGGCTTCAAATCCAGTGATGGCTTGGTGTTGCTGGACATACGGGGCAATACTTCTGCCGTTTTCTGTGTATGGATTAATGGCAAAATGGCCTTCTAAAATCTTCTCAGCTGCCTTCTTGTAAAGATGGGCATTGTAGTCCAATAAGAGCTGGAATTCCTCGTCTGTCAGCTGATTGGCCTTGTTTTTGTTATAAAATTCGCCCAAATGACTGCTTTCTTTTTCTAAAAAGAGTCCTTGGTATTTCATTGATTTGCTGGCTTCTGCTACTGCTCCTGCCAGACTTTTAACAGCTAATAAAGATTGGACAGGCTCAGCCATTTCCAAGTACATGGCACCGAAAAAGTTCTGCTCCCCTTCTCTTTTTAGGGCAGCAAGATAGGTTGGCAGCTGGGAATTAAGGCCATTAAAGAAATTCGGAAACTGGAACTGAGTCAGACTAGACTTGTAGTCCACCACTCCTAGCGCTCCATCAGCTTTCAAACGATCGATTCGGTCAACCTTGCCTCGCACATGGACACTGCGACCATTATCCAATTGAATAAAGGCCTGATCTTTACCACCAAATGTTGCTTCCTCTTGGATGGTTTCGATAGCTGGATTATGACGAAGGATGTGGCCAGTTGTCCGAGCCACATCAAGCAGAACTTCCTTGGTAAATTGGGCTTCCAAACTTTCTTGATAAATGGCTTCAAATTCCCGTTCTTGACTAGTTTCTTGAATAGCTTGTTCCAAGCGTTGGTCAAATGGATTTTCAGCAGGTAGTTTCAAGGCACGTTCAAAAATACGATGCAAAAAATTCCCATGACTGCGAGCATCAGGACGAAGGCGCAATTCTTCCTGCAAACCTAAGACATAACGGAGGAAATAACTGTATTCATTGCGGTAAAACTCCGTCAAACCAGAGGTAGACAGGTAAAACTCCTTGTCAGCTGGATAAAGTGCCTGCAAGGTCTCTTTCTCTAATGGTTTGCTACTTGGACTAGTTGGGAGTGCAGGATTTGTAAGACCTTTCTGATCAAGTTTTTTCCCCATCACACGCGCTAGAACCTTGACAAAGGTCACATCTTGCTCATTTTCACTAGAACCTGCCTGCTGATGATAGGCAACAAGGCTAGACAGGAGACTATGATATGACCCCATATCATCCTTAGACAGACCTTTGTAATGAATCTTCTTCTCTATCCGGCTATATCCAAAACTCACCAGTTCCTGAAGATAGGCCGATTCCTTGCTCTCATTTTCATTAAGAAGACTTGGTGCTGACAACACCAACTGCTTACGGGCGGCATTGACTAAAGAAAGCATGGTATAGCGATTTTTCTTGAGATTTTCGCTACTTGCAATCAGTAATTGCGCTCCCTCTTCAGTCGCTTGGTTTAGGCTTTGTCTTTCTTCGTCTGTCAAAAGACTGGTGTTTTGCGCAATTTTTGGCAAATGATCCTGAGTCAGCCCAATGGCATAGACAAAATCAGCCGTTAAGGGCGCAATCAAATCGTAACTCTGTACCAGAACGGTGTCAACAGTTGCTGGAATGGTACGATACTGGGATAAGCTCATTCCAGAATGGAGCAAGGCTAGGAAATCCTCCAGGCTAACTTGTGAACCAGCAAAAACCGTCGCAAATTGTTCTAAAACATGGCAGAAAGCCTTCCAAACTTCGGTTTGCCTCTCCTGTTCTAGAGTTTCCATAGTAGCTGTCAATTCTTGCACCTGCTTGCTTAAAGTAGCATTTTTTAGAAAAGTATTCCACTTTTGCAAGAGATTTTCAGTCTTTTTCTTCCGACTGGCAAATAAGGTTTCAAGTGGCGCCAAAACGCGCAGACGAAGAGCATTTAAACGCTCTAAATCAAATTTTCCGTGGTGAGATTTTGTGAAGATCTGCTGAAAAGCTGGCAAGCCATTGATACCAAGATAGCGGAGATATTGCTCAAAAGCATCAATATCCGCTTGGCTAAGGTCAGTATACAGACCAGTTCTGAGGAGATTAATCAAATCTTCCTGACGGAAACGGTAACGTTTCAAACGCAAAATAGATTCGACATACTGAGTCAAGGGATGATGAGCCATGGATTCACTTCTACCAAGATAGAAAGGAATCTGGTACTGGTCAAAAATAGTTTTCAGTGATAGCTGGTAAGATGACACATCCCCCAGCAGAATACGGAAATTCTTGTAACTCAGTTCTGGATGGTCATGTAATTTCTGACGAATGCTACGGGCTACTAATTCCAGCTCTTCTTTTTGCGTCAAACAAGACCAGATTTGCAGATTTTCACGGTCTTTCTCATCGATATCCAAGGTGAGTTCTGAAAAGTCATAAGAGGACTCCAGCAAACGAGAAGCCTTGTCAAAACTATCCATTTTCTCATGTGTCTGAGAACGATCCTGAGCAGGTGTTTGGTATTTTGCCCCCAAATGATGAAGAAATTCCACACTGGCTTGGTAGAGATTCCCTTCAGTGAACGGACTGGTATAGGCTTTCTTGCTTGCATAAGCCCCAATAACAATCTCAGCACCTTTTCGATGAAGTAGATCCACTACGCGCTCTTCCTCGGCAGAAAAACGGGTAAAGCCATCAATAACCAAGGCAATCTGACTGAAATCACTACTTACCTTATCATTCTCAATAGCCTCAATCAATTGAGACAACTGACTCTCCTGAGCCAACTGACCTTGATTGAGATAGGCTGTTACTTTCTCAAAAATCAAGAGTAAATCTGCTCGTTTATCCTCATCCGTCAAACTTTCCAAGTCCAAAAAGCTCATCTGAGCAGTCGTCATCTCATGATAAAGTTCAATCAACTGCTGGATAAATTGAGGATCCTGCTTAATTGCACCATAAACACGTAAGTCCTTGGGATCGAGTTCCGCAAGGCACATATAAAAAGCCATCCCAAGCCCGATGTCATCAAGACTGGTCTTGGCAGGCAAATCATTTAAAACCAGGTAACGAGCCATTTGAGCGAAACGGGTAACGGTAATCGCAAAAGAAGCCTGCTGGGACAAGCATTCCAGCACGGCGCGTTCCTTTTCAAATGAAAGAGAGTTGGGGGCGATGTAGAAAACCCGCTTGTCTGCAGCAACTAGCTCTTCCGCCTCTCTCGTTAAAATTTCAGTCAAAGAAGTCCGAATATCAGTATAAAGTAATTTCATCTCAGCCTCGTTTGGTTTATCAAAGTTTCTTACTCTATTATAGCAAAGTTCGCTTCACAGTCCAAATCCAAAATTCTTGTTGATAATCATTTAACTAGCAAATCAATCATGCTTCATCATCCACTTTCATATGCTGAAAGATATAGAGGAAAAAGTCTTTGGAAACTTCAAAATGTCCATAACGAAGTCGAGAAGTATAGTCTCTCCATTCAGGATGTTGTCTGGCTATTTCTATAGAACAATCTTTGACTGGCAGATAATACTCGACATTTCGTCTAAAGGGAAAGAATCCTTCAAATTGCTCTACTTGATAGGCTTTGTCATCTATAATTTTACCTACGGCCACAAAAGCCTGTAACTTATCTTGACCATTCATATCGTATTTTGGACTATAGTATAAAAGATAGTCACCTTTTTTCATACGGTTTAAGGGGCCGCCCTTTCCATGACAGACCTGACAAAAATTTCCCTCAACTCCTCTTAAAACATGGTTCTTTGAAACAACTCCAACCCAATATCTAGGCATTTTTTTCCTCCAACTCTACCAACATGCGATTAAAAACTTCTCTATCGTTAGATAGTTTTTCAAAAAATTCTTCATCAACACCTTCTACTAAAGGTAAAGCTTGATTGACCTTCTCCGCGCCAGACTTCGTCACTGAGACAAGTTTTGCCCGACTATCCTTTGGATGTTGATCACGTCTAATGTAGTCCTTCTTCTCCAGTAGTCTAACAATCTGGGAAACCGTCATGACATCCATACCAGTGAACCGAGCGATATCAACTTGCGTTACATATTTTTCTCTATTAGACAAAAACAAGAGCGAGGTTAAAACGATAAATTGAGGCAAAGTAAGACCAACCGATTTCAAAACTCTTTTTAAATTGCTTTCCCACTTGTTGTAGACTTTGATGAAAAGAAGGCCTGTAGATTCTGTTTCATCATTTTTGTAAATTGAATTAAAGTGATACTTTGACATTTTTTCTCCTTAAATATTAAGTATACATATTATATAAGAATTTATTTTGTTTTTCAAGAAAAGGAAAGTAAAATGTTACAATTCTGTCAGACATTTTATAGTCTATATGCTATAATAAAAGCAAAACACCTAGAAAAGGAAGTCTTATGATTAAACTACTTGCCTTGGATATGGACGGAACCCTCCTTAACGAAGCCAAGGAAATCCCACAAGCCCACATCACTGCCATTCATCAGGCCGTTGAAAAAGGTGTCAAACTGGTTCTCTGTACAGGTCGCCCGCTTTTCGGGGTTCTTCCTTATTACAAAAAACTGAATCTTGATCTCCAGAATGAGTATGTCATTGTCAATAACGGTTGCTCAACCCACCAGACCAGTGACTGGAGTCTAGTTGACTGGCAAGAACTCAGTCCAGCAGATATTGAATACCTCTATGACCTAGCTGAAAAAAGCGACGTCCAGCTAACTCTTTTTGATGAAGAACATTATTTTGTCCTCGGTGGTAAGCCTAATCAAATCGTTCAAAATGATGCCAAACTTGTTTTTTCAGACCTGACTGAAATTTCCCTTGAGGAAGCTACCAGTGGTAAGTATCGCATGTTCCAAGGCATGTTTTTAGGCACCAAAGAGCAAACAGACGATTTTGAGCAGCGGTTTGCCAAGGAACTCTGCCAACGATTCAGTGGTGTTCGTTCGCAGCCTGTCATTTATGAAGCCATGCCACTTGGAACTACCAAGGCTACTGCACTTTCTCGACTAGCTGCGATTTTGAAGATCGAGCCCTCAGAAATTATGGCCATGGGTGATGCTAATAACGATATCGAAATGCTCCAGTTTGCAGGGCTTGGTATTGCTATGGGAAATGCTAGTGATCATGTCAAATCCCTTGCTAATGACGTCACAGCCAGTAACGAAGAAGATGGCGTCGCGCGTGCGATTGAGAAGTATATTTTATAGTAAAAAAGCCCAGTTTATGTCAACTGGGTTTTGTTTCTTTTAAGAATTACAAAACTTTAGAAACTCTTTAGAATTACTTGATGTTTCTTTGACTTCTATACCTTATACTAAAGTTAGAAAAATAAATCAAAAGGAGAAAATCATGAAAACAGTACTCGAAATTCATGGACTGACCAAACAATTCGGCCAACAAGCTATTCTTCAAGATCTTAGTCTAACCATAAAAGAGGGAGATATTTATGGTCTAATTGGAAAAAATGGAGCAGGTAAAACCACTCTTATCAAAATCATTACACAATTATTGTTTGCGGACAAAGGTACAATTTCTCTCTTTTCTAGCAAAGAACAAAATGAGTGGACCAAGGCTTTATCTCGAGTGGGTTCTGTTATCGAATCACCTGTAGCCCATAATCACTTAACAGCTTATCAAAACCTTAAATATTATTGTATGATACGTCATATTCCAAATGCTGATAAGGTGATTCATGAAACCTTAGACTATGTTGGTTTGTCAGATACAGGAAAAAAAGTCTTTCGTGATTTCTCACTAGGAATGAAACAAAGACTTGGCATCGCCATTGCCCTCCTATCAAAACCCGACTTCCTGATTCTTGATGAACCTATTAATGGTCTCGATCCGATTGGAATCAAAGAATTTCGTCTCATGATCCAGCGACTCAATCAAGAAAAAGGCATAACCATCCTCATATCTAGCCATATCTTATCAGAACTCTATCTCCTAGCTAATCGCTTTGGAATTCTGGATCAAGGTAAGATTATCCGTGAAATCAGTAAAGCTGAGTTTGAAACACTGAGTGAGGATTATATTGTGCTTAAAACAAGCGACAAAGAAAGAGCTTGTCAGGTATTGAAAGAACAAATCCAGCTCCAGTTTAAGGTTGTCAATCCTGAAAATGAAATCCATATCTTTGGTAATGAACAAGATGTCAAACAGATTCTTAAGCAACTAACTTTGTCCGATGTTGCTATTGATGAGATTTACTTTGCCCGTCAAAACCTAGAAGAATACTTCACCCAATTGGTAGAATAGGAGAAAAATCATGATACATACCATTCAAGCAGATTTTTACCGTCTTTTCCGCTCCAAAGGATTCTGGATTACAGAATTCATTCTCTTTGTACTTATGTTACTGGGTGCCACTATCGGGGCTACAGGACATTTAATGTCAGTAAATACAACACCACCAGAGACTCCAACCCATGGTTGGAATGGTATAGAAGCTCTAATCAATGCGTCCAGCAATGGTTCAAACCTCGTTTTTCTCTGCATTGTTCTAGCATGTCTAGTTCTAGGAGTTGATCTAATCGGCAAGCTCTATAAAAATAGTTTGACTGTTGGCGTTTCTCGTACAGAGTTTTTCCTTGCTAAATCCTTTGTACTAGCAAGTATCGCTCTCTTACAGCTCATCGCTAGCCTTGTGATTGCTTTTGTTCCCTCAACTCTACTAAACGGACTTGGTACGATGCCTGATGGTTTTATTACAAACCTCCTCTTAACGATTTTCCTTCAATTTCTCTGCCTCCTTGCTTGGCTTTCGATTGTTTCCTTCATTCTCTATGTGACTCATTCTTATCTTGCCGCATTTATTGGCTATCTAGTTACCTCTATCATCCTTTCTACGCCAATGCTTGTTTTCCCAGACATTGAAATTCTACGATATTTAATTCTAGATTTTGCCTATGCTATGACTACTAACAGTCAAGCTATTCTCTATACCATCACGGTTTGCGTAACAGTCATACTTTTCTTCTCTTTCAGTGGACTGACTATTTTCAAAAAGAAAAGCTTATAAAAAGGACCTCCTCTAGGATATAGAGGAGGTTTCTTCTGTTAAAGATAAATAAAGACTGAAAACCATTCTCCATCAGTGGCTAGCTTCATTTCCGCTCCAAGAAGATGAACCAATTCCTCAGTAATATAGAGACCTAAACCAGAGGATTCTTCAGTATCTGACATATTTTCAGAATAAAAACGATTGCTGAGATTGTCTATATTCTTGATAGATTTTTTGACAAGATTATCAATTTCCAAAACAAGCCTATTTTCTTCCTTTTTCAAAGAAAGTCGAGCCTTCTCCTTGCCGTGCTTGAGAACATTTCCCAGGAGGTTTTGTATAATTCGATCAAGCAAGTCCTCATCAGTCGTCGTTTTCAATCCTGGTTCAACATTAAAATCAAGAACAATATGTGAAGATTGAAAAACGTCGTAATAAGCTAAAGTCTTTTTCGTTATAAAAGTTGATAAATCAAGTTCTTCCAGTTTCGGTTTGACTGCTCCTTCCATCAAATGACGGTATTCAAGGAGGGCCTCCAAACGTTTGGAAACCAAATCCTGATGATGGGCTATTTTATTTAAGGTTTCTGAACTATTATCGGGGTGTTTTATTAGTTGCTGAGTATATCCTGAAGCGATTGTCAAAGGTGTCCGAATATCATGAGCAATGTTACTGATTGCCATATCTAGGGTGCGTTTTTCACGCTTCATGATTAGTTGGTTTTGCTCCACTTCCTGAAATAGATTCTCAATTTGGTTATGTAGTCGCAAAATGGTCTTTGAAAAGAAATTTACACCGATCCTCTTCATGCTACCAGAGCGAATCTTTTCTTCGATTTGTCTGCTTAAATCTCTAATTGCTATATGATAGCGAATCAAAGAAATCGCCAAAATAATGTTAGTAAGGAGTAATATTGATATCAAAATGTAATTCATTACTTATCTCCTTTTAATCGAACACCAACTCCCCAAATGGTTTCAATGTACTCGTGATTGGGATCCAGTTGATGTAGTTTCTTACGGAGATTGCTTAGATGAGTGTTGAGCGTATTGTCTCCAGGCAGGTAACTTTCTTCCCAAATCAATTCATAGAGTTCTTCTTTGGTGAAGATTTTTTTAGGATGCTGGAGCAACATTTGGAGAATCTGACACTCTTTCTTTGCAAGGCGAATGGTTTCAGTTGCGTTACTTATTTCAAAACTATCCGCATCGAACTGGATATTTTTAAAGTTTTGTACGAGGTTATCAATTTCTCTTCGATCTTCTGACTGATGTTCACCACTTTGGCGTAATTGCACGGTGACTCTGGCAAAGACTTCGTCCAAATCAAAAGGTTTTACTATGTAATCATTGGCACCATCTAATAGGTACTGGCTGATAAGCTTTTTATCACTCAAAGCAGTGAGCATAATGACTGGAGTCTGGCTAGTTTGTCGAATAGCTTGCAAGACTTGGTCGCCATTTTTCCCAGGGAGCATGATATCTAGCAAGACGAGATCGATGCCACCTTTGTCAAATTGCATGATACCTTCTGTCCCAGAAAATGCTTGAATCACCTCGTGTTCCTCTGCAAGAAGGGTTCTTAAAATTTCCTGGATTTCATTATTATCTTCAATTACAAGTATGCTCGCCATAAACCTCGTCCTTTCTAAAACTATTATAACATGTTTTGTTGGGAATTCCAGATACAGAAAAGCTCCTCTCACATTTTAAGCAAGAAGGAGCTAATGGATATTGAATCTACTTAACCAAATAGGCAATCAAGGCTATAATCCATAGATGAGCTGGGTAGAAAATGTAAAAGAAATATTTACTCCAACTAGTTTCTTTTCCTCGCTGTCCATTATACAAGGCCATAAAAGGTAATACGGTGATAAAGAGCCAGTCAGAATTGAAAAGCATCATTTCCAGTGTTTGGTGCCAAGTGTCGTAAATTTGGATGGAAGTCACTAACAAGAACGCCCACAGAAAGGCATATAGGAGATTTCGCAATCCCTTACGATTTCGGCAAGAGTAACTAATCAAGAGAAATGGTAGCATGGTGATACCACCCTCAGTAAAAAGACAACCGAAAATCAAGAGACCAGCAAGCCCAATCCGACGCCACAACTTCTCCTTTTTATCCAACTCTTTTCTGGGAAAACCAATCCAAAGCATGGTGACACCGATGGCCAAAGTCAAGAAAATATTATTAGTAACCATTACACCCTTAGAGGTAAAAAGAGTATTGAGAAGGCTATTTCCAGCAAACATGATCAGCGCACAACTCCAAAGACGGATGAGGTAGTTTTTCAGATTTCGAGTATGGATGAAGCCTTCCATAGCCATATAGGAAAACCAAACTCCCACACAACGGGTCAAGGCGTGAAAGATACCTTCCCACAAAGGAGAAACGATTCCGGTAATATGCGGAATATGGTCTAGAACCATTACTGCCGCCATCAGATACTTCAACTGTGTCGCATTCCATTTTTTCATAATAAACCTCTTTCTTTTTGATCTACATAGAGTATAGCATACATTTCTACGCATAATCGTACACCCATCTTACATTTAAAAAGCCTATCTTACATTTTTGTAAGACAGGCTTTTTAAATGTTTATTATGAAATTTACCTTCTAGTCGGTAATCCGTTGGTACATTTCGGGTCTTCTATCACGAAACAGTCCCCAGTTGAGGCGTTCACTTGCTCCCTTGTCAAGGTCATAAGTGGCTAACAGAACAGCTTCACCTTGTCTATCAGCTTTCTCTAAAATAGCTCCTGTTTCATCCGTCATAAAGGACGAACCGTAGAAGTCAAGACTGGAACTTTGTCCACCATTCTCCTCACTAGGAGTGACTTCTTCCAAACCGTAACGATTGGCTGCAATGACTGGGACAATATTAGCTGCTGCGTGGCCTTGCATAGTACGTTGCCAATGTCCACAACTATCTGTATCCAAAATTGGCTCTGAACCGATAGCTGTAGGATAAAAGAGTAATTCAGCACCATTCAATGCAAGACAGCGCGCTGTTTCGGGGAACCATTGATCCCAACAGATACCGATCCCAATTTTAGCGTAACGAGTACCCCAGACCTTGAAACCAGAGTTACCTGGCGTAAAATAAAACTTTTCTTGATAATAATGATCATCTGGTATGTGGGTCTTCCGATAGACGCCCAGCACTTCTCCATCAGCATCAATGACGGCGATTGAGTTGTACAAGACATTGCCATCTTTTTCGTAGAAACTAATCGGCAGAACAACATTTAGTTCCTTAGCAATTACTTTAAAATGCTGAATGGCTGTATTTTCTGTCACTGACTGGGCATATTGGTAGTAGTCATACTGGCGTTCCTGGCAGAAATAGGGACGTTCAAACAACTCGGGTAAGAGAATGATTTGTGCGCCTTGTTCTGCAGCCTGACGTACTAGACGTTCCGCTGTTTGAATATTTGTTGCCACATCCTTGCCACATTGCATCTGGATCGCTGCAACTCTAACATTTCTCATCTTTTTCTCCTATTCTGGGATTTGTTGGGTGATACAGTGGATATTGCCACCACCTAAGAGAATATCTCTGGCTGGTATTCCTACGACTTTACGGTCTGGAAAACACTTGCTGAGGATATCTAGGGCAACTTGGTCGTTTTTATCTTGAAATTGGGGAACAAGGACAGCCTTGTTGGCAATATAGAAATTGACATAGGAAGCCGCAAGACGTTCACCCGCATAGCGCTCTTCTTCCCCTTCTTCATAGGTGTATCCTGGCAAATCCTCTTCGGTTACAACTTGACGAATAGCTGGGATAGGAAGCTTATGAATGGTGAAGGTACGCCCTTTTGCATCCGTTTCTTTTTCTAAAAGCTCAAGGTCAGCTGCAGACATGGCATACTGAGGATCGTTTTGATCATCTGTCCAAGCCAAGACAAGCTCTGCAGGACCAACAAAGGCTGCAACATTGTCAACGTGTTCATTGGTTTCGTCCTGATAAATACCATAAGGAAGCCAGACAACTTTTTCAGCGCCAAGGCTCTCTAATAAGGTGTTTTCAATTTGCTCTTTAGACAGGTGGGGATTGCGTCCAGGACTGAGTAAGCAACTTTCAGTCACAAGAATGGTTCCTTGACCATCGCTGTGTATCGCTCCACCTTCTAGTACAAAAGGTTTAGCATTGTAAACAGGTATCTCTAAGAGTTTTGCAAAGTGACTGGCTACTTGGTCATCATCTTCATAATCTTGATAAAGACCATCGACAGCACCACCCCAGGCATTAAAAGACCAATCGACTGCCAATTTTTCTCTTTTATCATTGACAAGAATAGTCGGACCCGTATCACGCGCCCAGGCATCATTAGTAGGAATATCTAAATAAACAACCTTGTCTCCTAGATAGGATTGGGCTTCAGATAGATGGTCCTGCTCCACCAAAATATAGACTCTTTCCCCTTCTGCTATGGTCTTGATAATATGGCTAAATGCTTTTTTTGCAACCTTTCCTTGAAAAGGCCATGAACCTGGTCGAGTCGGCCATATCATGAGGGTGCCATGATGGGGTTCGTACTCTGCTGGCATACGATAACCTGCTTTTTTCGGAGTTTCTATCATGATAATCTCCCTTTAAAGTCTTGATAGCCAAAGGCTTTGACTAAGCTGCAGTCACCCTGCTCGTCCATAAGATAGAGACTTGGCAATCCAATACCGTTAAAGGTATTATTTTTGACAAAGGAATAGATTGCCATGTCTTCAAAGTAAAGTCTATCACCGATTTGGACTGGATTTTCAAAACTATAATCACCAATCACATCACCCGTCAGACAGGTATTAGAAGAAAGCCTATAAGTATGGGCTTTTTCACACGCATCAAATCCGTTTCTCAAAGGTGGTCGATAGGGCATCTCAAGTACATCTGGCATATGGCAGGTCGCGGAGGCATCTAAAACCAAAATATCCATACCGTTTTCGACAATGTCCAATACTTCAGTTGCTAGATAACCCGCATTGAGCGCAATAGCTTCACCCGGCTCTATATAGACCTCAAGACTGTAAGTTTCTCGGATACGCTTAATTTCAGAAATCAGTAAGTCCACATCATAGTCTTCTCTTGTGATATGGTGTCCGCCACCCATATTGAGCCATTTGACCTCATGTAAATAAGGACCAAATTGCGCTTCTACTGCTTTCAAAGTTGTCTCTAAATCATCTGAACCTTGCTCGCAAAGGGTATGAAAATGAAGTCCGTCTACTAAATCCAACAAATCACTAGGAATCTTGTCTGAAGTCACTCCAAAACGAGAGCCAGGAGCACAAGGGTCATAGAGCGCGTGGTCACCCTGCGTTGAACATTGAGGGTTGATACGCAAACCAACGCTTATACCAGCTTCACGACAGGTTTGACCATATTTTCGTAGTTGTCTCTCTGAGTTAAATACAATATGATCAGATATTTGCAGTAGCTCTTCCATATCTGCTTCCTTGAAAGCTGGCGCAAATACATGGACTTCTCCAGGGAACTCCTCTCTAGCTAACTTTGCCTCATAGAGACCACTTGCAGTTGTACCAGATAGGTACTGGCTAATCAAGGGATAGGTTTTGTAGAGGGAATATGCCTTCTGGGCTAGTAAAACCTTGCAACCAGCTTCTTCTTGTACATATTGCAAAATGCGGCAGTTGGCTTCTAACTTTGCCAAGTCAATGACGTAAGCTGGTGTGGGTACTTGTTCTAGCTTCATTAGTCCACCATTTGTGGGTTTTCTACCACAACCCATGGCAATCCGTACTCATTCAAAGCTTCCATGAATGGATCTGGATCTAATTCTTCAAGGTTATAAACTCCAGGTTGTTTCCAAGTACCGTTCATAACCAATTTTGTCCCAATCATAGCTGGAACGCCTGTTGTGTAAGAAATAGCTTGTGAACCAACTTCTGCGTAACATTCCTGATGGTCGCAAACATTGTAGATGTAGATGGTCTTTTCAACACCGTCTTTGACACCTGTAAAGATACATCCGATATTAGTTTTTCCAACAGTGCGCGGGCCAAGGCTGGCAGGATCTGGGAGTAAGGCTTTCAAGAATTGGATTGGAACGATTTCCTGGCCGTTAAAGTTAATGGTATCCGTACGAAGGAGCCCTACGTTTTCCAAGCATTTCATGTGCGTTAGATAAGATTGCCCAAAGGTCATAAAGAAACGAATCCGTTTGACACCAGGAATGTTTTTCGCCAATGATTCAATTTCTTCATGGTGAAGGAGATACATGTCTTTTTGTCCAACTTGAGGGAAATCATACTCACGCTTGATAGACATAGCTTCAACTTCGATCCATTTTCCATCTTCCCAGTAAGAACCTGGCGCAGAAACCTCGCGGAGATTGATTTCTGGGTTAAAGTTTGTCGCAAATGGATAACCGTGGTCACCACCATTACAGTCTAAAATATCGATATAGTGGATTTCGTCAAAGTAATGTTTGAGTGCATAAGCTGAAAAGACGCTGGTTACCCCTGGGTCAAAACCAGAACCAAGCAGAGCGGTCAAGCCTGCTTCTTTGAATTTCTCCTGATAAGCCCACTGCCATGAATAATCAAAGTAGGCTGTAAAACCAAGTTCCTTGCAGCGTTTTTCGTAGATGGCACGCCACTCAGGATCTTCTGTATCCTCTGCCTCGTAGTTAGCTGTGTCGATATAGTGAACTCCAGTCGCTAAACAAGCATCCATAATGGTCAAATCTTGGTATGGTAAAGCTACGTTCAAAACAGCTTCTGGCTTGTAGCTTTCAATCAAAGCAATCACTTCTTCAACCTTGTCAGCATCAAGAGCGGCTGTCTCAATCTTAGTATTTGTTTTACCTTCTAATTTAGCCTTTAAGTCATCACATTTTGACTTGGTACGGCTAGCAATCATAATCTCTGTGAAGGTTTCGCTATCTTGGCAAATCTTTGAAATAGCAACTTGGGCAACGCCCCCACATCCAATAACTAGTAAACGACTCATTTTTTTCCTTCCTCTTCTTCTAAAATGTCCTCAACATACTTGGGCAACATAAAGGCCCCCACATGTAAGTTTGCAGTGTAGTATTCTGTGAAAAGCTGGCGTTTTTTCCAGCCTTCCTTGTCAAAATCTTTGACAGGGTGGTATTTTTTCGATGCAAATCCAAACAACCAATAACCAGCAGGACTGGTCGGAATATGAGCCTGATAAACCCGACTGATTGGAAATGCTTGATTGACCTTGCGGTGCATGCTTCGGCAAGCTGACTCATCCTCGTCAAAGAAGGGACTCCCATGCTGATAGATCATGATACCGTCCTCTTTCAAAGCTCTGTAGCTGTTCCCGTAAAATTCCTTGGTAAAAAGCCCTTCTGTATGTCCGAATGGATCTGTCGCATCGTTGATGATAATATCGTAGTCATCTTCACAGTTTCGTAAAAAGCGTAGCCCATTTTGGTAGTAAATGGTAACACGAGGATCATCTAGCCCTGCAGCAAAGTCTGGGAAATACTCACGACAGACTTCAACCAACATCTCATCCGGTTCCACAATATCGATTTGTTCCAGTTCAGGATAGAGTGTTAATACTTGGGCAACACCCCCGTCACCACCCCCAATAACCAATACTTTCTTTGGATTTGGGTGGACAGCCATGGGTACGTGGACGGTCATTTCATTGTAAACAAAATCATCTGCATCTGAAAACAAGACATGGCCATTTAAGATCAATATCTTTCCAAAAGCTGGTGTATCTAATACCTCAATATCCTGCCACTCACTTTTTCCAGCATAGAGTTGCTTGGCTGTTCTCAGGGACAGTTTCACATCTGGAGTATGAACTTCAGAAAACCATAAATCCATCTAGTTCTCCTTTCTCTCAATGATGTTGATGTGATTGACTTCTGGATCTTCCGTCCCTTGGAGGGAGCAACCACGTTCCTTGGCGAATTGTATATAATCCACAATCTCTCGTGTAATCCGTTCACCTGGTGCTAGGATTGGTATCCCTGGAGGATAGCACATGACAAATTCCCCACAGACTTGTCCAACAGAATCATCCAAGGTTAAACTTTTTCTTTCTGAATAGAAGGCTTCTTGTGGAGACAGCACCAACTCGGGCTGGATATATTCTCCAGCAATCAAGTCCTTCCCATCTCGAGAATAGAGTCTCTTAATATCAGCCAAAGCACCGACTAAGCGCTCGATGTCTTGGATGCGGTCGCCAATGGAAATATAAGCTAAGATATTGCCAATATCACCAAACTCGATCTGAATGTCATATTCATCCCGTAAGAGATCATAAACTTCAATCCCTGTTAAACCAATCCCCTGAGTGTAGACTGATAACTTAGTCACGTCAAAATCACAAACCGAGACACCGTCTATTAACTCTTTTGAGTAGGCGTAGTAGCCACCGATGGCATTGATTTCACGACGAGCATACTCAGATAACTCAATAACTTTCTCAAAGGACTCTTTACCACGAAGGGCTAGGTTTCTACGAGAAACATCGAGACTTGCCATCAGCAGGTAAGATGCTGATGTAGACTGGGTCAGGTTGATAATCTGACGAACGTATTCAAGATTCATCTGCTCCCCGATAAGTAAAATGGAGCTTTGGGTCAGACTCCCACCAGACTTATGCATAGAGACCGCCGCCATATCAGCACCTGCATCCATAGCAGAAATTGGAAGTTTATCTGTAAAATGCAAATGCGCACCATGAGCTTCATCCACTAAAACTAGCATGCCCACTTCGTGAGCCATCTCTGTTAATCCTCTCAGATCCGAACAAATCCCATAGTAAGTAGGATTGTTGATTAGGATAGCTTTAGCATCTGGATGCTCCTTAATAGCTTGTTCAACACGGTTATTTTCAAGACCTAAAGCGATGCCGATTTTAGGATCCACACTCATCTCGATATAGATTGGAATGGCACCACATAAAACCAGCGCATTGATAGCAGATTTGTGGACATTTCGTGGCAGAATAATCTTATCTCCTGCCTTGCAGGTGGAAAGAATCATGGTTTGAACAGATGAAGTTGTTCCCCCAATCATGAGAAAGGCATGGGCTGCACCAAAAGCATCCGCAGCTAATTCCTCCGCATCCCGAATAATCGAAATAGGATGACCAAGATTATCCAAGGGTTTCATAGAATTGACATCAATGCCAACACATTTTTCTCCTAACAGTTCGACAAGTTCTGGATTTCCTCGTCCACGCTTGTGACCTGGCACATCAAAGGGGACAATCCTTTTCTTGCGTAGTTTGACCAAAGCCTCGTAAATTGGGGCTTGGTTTTGATCTAACTTCTTCAAGACATACTCCTTTACCGTATTTTTAGCACCTCAAGAAGATAAAGGCGACTAAAGGTTGACTTATGAAAAAAGAGCAGGTTTTCACCTGCTCTGCAATCTTCTGACGTGTGTATTTTGGTTTCTGTTGAGTATGTCTGTTCCTGATGTTTCCTAACTCTCTAGTAGCAAATATTACGTACTTTATTGATCGTTTCACAAGATGACGTGTGCTTTCACCACACTAAAATTTATGAATTAGGACAAGTGTCCTAACATCAACTTATAAAAGTAGGCTTTTAACCCTATCAATAATGTGGCTTTTCAACCACGCTTCGGCATTCAACCCTGCCTGTCCGTAGGCATTTTTTACTCGGGTTTATATTTGCTAGAAAACATCATCTCATTTTCTAAGCCTAATAACTATATCATGTTTATAAGAACTTGTAAAGGATTTTGTGAAACTTTTTTAAAGAATTTTGTTTTTTGTTCGCAAAATATTATTCAACAATAAAAAGAAATCGTTTTAAGTCGTTATCTGCATAAGAAAAAAGGAACTACAGACATTAACTACTTCAATAATTCTTAAAGTATAACTTGATATTGAAAATCAATTCTTTTCATCAGATTTCATAAATATTTCCAGCTAGGAAGTATGAATCAACTGCTCCAATTCTACTTCTGAAAGCTGTCCTTGATTGTAAAGTTTTCTAAGTAAGTCCTCATCTACGGTAATTGAATAGTAATCCGTCACAAACTCATGAAATTTCTCAAAACTGTCAAAGAAATAGGATAATAACCATTCGCCACCGTCCTGATCTTGATAGGTATTTTGATGTTCTTGACCGTCATACCAGATAAAGAAGGTTGTTTCATCTTTTTGCTCTTCTGAGTATAGGTTTTGATACTTTTCATCCAGTCCTCTATAAAATCCGTCTATGATGTCTTGATTCCACTCGTCAGCAGCAAATTGACTCAAACTGCTTTCATGATCAAAGCCCTTTATAAGGATCATTTTATCAGTGAAAATCACATCTAGAGAATCACCAGAACCATTGTTGATAAGGTAACGGAGTCCATAGCTTTCCTCAGTCTTAACGATCAATCGAAGCCAGGTCTCGTTTGGATCTGTTCGATACTCATCAATGACCAGCAAGGCATCTAAACGCGTCTTTATCTGGTTCCATTCAATTTTTCCCATCTCTTTAATCCTCCATCTTAACGTTTAAAATTTATTATTCTTACAAATTCTATAACCAATTTCTATCTATCCCGTCCGACTGTACTGTGGAATATTTCCTTCACCAGACAAATCATCAGGTGTACGATTTTTATTGAATCTGAGTAGACTGTAATCTTATATTAATTATCATAGTTCAATCAATCGTTCGCTAAGAATAAGAGAGCCACTCATTAATCAAAGAAGCAATTTCTTTAGGTGCTTGAGTATAAAGCTCATGATCAAAGTTATCTAGAAAAATAGTATCAAAATAGTCTGGCAATTCTTTTAGAGCCTCTTCTATCCATGCTACTTCATTAGGATATCGAGGACTAATAAACAAGGTATTTCCCACTTTTCTCTTAAACGCTTGTATTTTTCTCCGTAGCTGTAGTAACGTTTCTATATTTTCATAATTTATAGCTAACTCATATCTATTATACTGCACATTCCAATGATAGGAATGTCTTACAGCTTCTTCCATATTTTTTGACCAATGCTTTGCTTCAGATTTTTCTTTAGAAATAAGAATATCTATGTCAGAAAGGTTTTGAGACTTGATATAGTTTTTGGTTTCCTCTAACTCTGTATCTAAAGGTAAAATCTTATCTAAATCTAAATAGCCACCATCCAAAAGAATCAGTTTTTTCACTTCTTGAAATTCCGATGCGAAATAACGAGCCAAATCTCCTCCGAGAGAATGGCCTATCAGACAGATAGATTCTTCCCCAACTATCTCCTTTTTAAACCATGATTTCAACTCTATTTCATCTCTAAAATACTTTTCATATGGATTTATAAAACAAGCAATCGAGTCTAGCTCTTGAAGAAAATCCTTGCTATGACAGACATTACTTCCCAAACCGCCAATAAAATATATTTTCATTCTCTAATTAATACTATGCTTATTCATCTTTTGTTCAAAGATAGTCGTGATAATCTGACGCAATTCTTCACGTTCTTTTTCTGGGATTTCACCACTTGTTTGGGCTGCAGCGTAGAGTTCAGGGTGTTCAATTGAAATGCGTTTAATAGTACGTGTTGTAGCATGTTTTCTGACAAAAAAAGGGATGCGCTTAATCAAGTCTTGTGGGACAAGCGCAAGAATTTTCTCAGCAGTTTCCTTGTCACTAATCTTAGACGTAGTCAGCCCTTTCTTAATCATTTCCTGTTCTTTTTCTGTAAAATCTTTTAATTCCATCATCCCTCTCCTATCTAGAAATCACTCTATATTAAATTATATACCAATATTAGACAAACTACAAAGAAGAGGCCTAAAAAAGTACAAATTGCCTACTGCTACAGAAATCTCCTCCTTATTTCTCATTCTCATCCTCTGTCACTTCCCAGACTTCTGACTGATACCCCTCACCATCTATATCATAGCGCTGAGTATAACCAATAAATCTTTTCTTTTTATTTGCCTTACCAGGCTTGAGAATGTTTACAGCCCAGAATCCGATAAGAATGACAACTAAAAGCGCTATTACAGACTCCATATTGCTTCTCCCTTGCCTATCTTAATAACCTTCAACCCACTTTTCATTATCCATGATAAAAGGCTTAGCCAGTCCATCACCTGTATAATCCGCATATTTGGTGGATAGATATTTGTAACAATCTTCCTTGCTCGCAAACTTAATAGCTTGATAGGGCTCTTCAAAAGTCAGTTTCTCTACAAATAAGAAACCCTCATCAGCTGGCACTAAAACACCAACGTGCCCGACAAAAAGATACTCTCCATCCAAATTGTCATGCAATACAACAGACAACATTCGAGCTTTATCATGGAATTGAAACTGAGAGAAGAATTTCTCCATCTTCTGCGCGTGAACTTTTACATCCGTCGTTGCTTCCGTCTCCACTCTAGAAAATAGAATATCAAACTCTTCCTTATCTTTCGCATCAAATACTTTTCCCTTATCGATAGCATCGTTATCCACAAAAAGTAGCTGATCATTCTTTTCAAGTTTTGGGATCGTGACTGAATTTTTCAAGAGCGCATAGCTATTGATACGGCAGTTGGTTCCGACAAAGTCACCCTTTTTTTGATTCCAAAGATTGCTGATTTTCTCTACGTCGTATTCTGTCTTCGTAAAGGAGGCAAAATCACCACTTAAGCCAGTAGAGCCGACTGTCGCATTATAGGCGGTGACAAGATTGAAAAATGCATCAACACTATTTGGGTCCAAGTGAGCTGATAAGAGAGATTTGACCTCTTCGGTACTGACTTGACCGTTTAGATTGGAATATGAAGCCGTCCAAGGAACTTTATCTGAACTGGTCTGTGTCTGATTTGCAGCTTCAGTGCTCGTATTATTTTGCTGACAAGCAGCCAAGCCAAGAAATAAGGGCAAACACAGTCCCAAGGCTACTACTTTTCTCGTTCGTTTCATGCAATTCTCCTTCTAGACTACAAGTCTCTTTTTCATTTTAAACACCATTCACTAATCATTCAGCTAGTAATCGTTGACTTAGCTATATTATACTACATAAGTCAAAAAAAGACCGCACGAATCACCCATTCATTACAGCCTTTTTAATCCTATTTTTTATTGAATGACGAAACCTTTAGGCAAAATCGCCAGTTGCAGTCCCAATTCTTGGCAATGACTGGCTAGCACTACAGAATCACGGTCTACAAGATAGTTTTCACTTGATTGGTTAAAAATAGCTTGGACCTTTTGTCCATCATAATCCCATTCAAGAGCTAGCACGTCCGGCTTAATTTCTTTTAGGCTATAGGTGCCATGTTGGATAATGCCTGAAACCTCCTTACGAAGCTGAATCAATTTCTTCATGAAGTTCAGCATGTCATTACTGTCTGAAACACGGTCCCAAGGCATGACACGGCGACAATCTGGGTCTGGTCCGCCACCTAACTCCAACTCCGTTCCATAGTAGAAACACGGTGTCCCTCTTTGTAAAAAGAGACAAGCAAGGGCAGACTTAACGAGTTGGACATCTCCCTTGGCAGTAGCCAAAATACGCTCCGTATCATGCGAATCCAGAAGATTGAACATCACTTCCGAAATCTGTTGTCTATAGTACATTGATTGGCTATTGATCTCATCGATGAATTGAGGTGACTTCTTAGTCCCTCGCAAGAAATAATCCTTGATGCTGTCGGAGAGAGGATAATTCATGACTGCGTGGAATTCATCGCCATTTAGCCAAGGCTGAGAAGTGTGCCAGACTTCTCCAAGAATATAAAGGTCAGGCTTTTTAGCCAAGACAGCCTTACGGAAATCTCTCCAAAATTGATGGTCTACTTCATTGGCCACATCCAGGCGCCAAGCATCAATATCAAACTCTTCAATCCAGTAGGTCGCAACTTTTAACAAATAGTCCCTCACTTGAGGATTGGCCGTATTGAGCTTGGGCATATAGCTGGCAAAAGCGAAGGTATGATAAGGGAGTTTTCTTGGATTTCCAAGCTTATCTTTGGTCACGGGAAATTCTTGAACATGGAACCAGTCTTTATATTCCGACTTTCCACCATGCTTGAGAACATCCTGCCACTGCAGAGACTGATCCCCGATATGATTGAAAACAGCGTCCAGCATGATTTTCATCCCTCTCTGATGGGCCTCCTCCACCAGTTTACGAAAAATTTTCTTATCTCCAAAATGATGATCTATTTCGAAATAATCCGTCGTATTATACTTGTGATTGCTTGGGGATTCAAAAATCGGACAGAGATAAAGACCTGTAATCCCTAAGTCTTGCAAGTAATCCAGATGGTCAATAATGCCCTGTAAATCACCACCAAAGAAATCGCTCGTCTTTGGCTTGATAAAGGAATCCCAAGCTAGCGCACCTTCAGGTGAAATCTCAGGATTGCCATTAGCAAAGCGTTCTGGGAAAATCTGGTACCATACCATCTCTGCTACCCAGTCAGGAACATGGCAAGCATCAATCTCATGGATATACGGAATTTTAAAGCCATTTCCTTCATAATGAAGGTTTTCTAGCGTATTTTCAACACATCCCTTATCGCCATACAAAATACTCTGACCCTGCTTATCCTTGAGTTCAAAGAGATACTGGAGTCGTGCATAGCCAACTGAAACTTCCGCTTGCCAGTAATCAAATAAGGCATCAGAAGTTACTTTGACCATCTCCTTGATTGCTTCATAATGGTCCTCTAAAAAGATAAAAGTGTCTCCATAATGCAAGTTGATGCTTTCTATATCATCTTTCTTGGTCCGGATACGAATGTGCATTGTCTTATCCTTATAAAGGTACGCATACTCTGACTCTGGTCTATGGTAAATGGCTGTTAATTCCATTGTTCTGTCTCCTAGTTTACTTTTATTCATCTTGCTGCGCAAACGTTTTCATTATTGTGATTCTAGTATACTACTTTAAAATTTTATTTTCAAGACTTGTCCGTAGTTTCGAGTGGATTGTTTTTGAGAATATAAAAAAGCAGTAAGATTTAATACCTACTACTTTCTGATTGATGATTTACAAATGCCTTTCAAGCCAATCTATCTTTTTAAAATCTTTATTATTATTGTGGTCATTTCGATAGGAATCTTGGGAAGAAGCCTTGTATATACTGAAATACTGTTCCAAACTTGGAACACGAAACGTGATGTCCTCGAGATGAATCAACTCTATATCTGATTTCGAAACTCCTGCAAAATCAGGTAAGGAATCGATACTTCCAAATTCAACGCTCACATCATCTTTTTGGAATTCGTGCTCGTGAATATCTACCAAGGTATAGCCTAAGTGGTTCATCACTTTCATTATCTTGTCCCAGTCATAAATCCTGAGATGATCAGGCGCTTCCCAGCCTCTAGGATCTCCAGAGACATGAATGTCAATGTCAGACGGCTCCCAATCTTCATTTGAACGGTATTCAAAACCCAAAGACCCCATGAGCGTGGGTGTGATTCCAACTTGGTTTAAATGAGAACAAATTGTTCGAAATTCATCAAATAGAGAATTCATCCTTCCTCCAATCTTTGATATAAAACTTTATTTCTCAGTGAAAGACAAACTTGTTTCTATCTTCTACTCTTTCGGTTGTGAAAAAACTTCAATATGCTGGCCCAGTACCTTAATCTCTACAGGTAGGTTATCCGACTTATCGCCATCAACATCTGACTCCAACTCACTATCTGAAGAGATTTTAATAGTACGAGCTCTGATATACTCAATATTATCATTGCCGACAACATCGCCTTTTAGTAAATCAGGAATGACGGATAATTTAGAGAATAGAGAAGCATCTTTTAGAATCAAAATATTGGCATAGCCGTCTTTGTTTTCTTCAAAGATTTTCTTATCAGCGAAGTAATTTGTCAAGAGAACCAAAACATGACTCGCTTCACCATCATAATTTCCATTTTCTGTCTCAACCTTAATGTTAAAGACCTGATCCGTCATCACAGACTTCATGGTATTTACAGCATAGGCTAATATACCGAATTTTGTCTTGTCCTCGATCTCCACATTGTGAATCGCCTCAGGCAGAGAACCGATACTAAAGATATAACCAAAATAGTTATCATTTGCTTTACCGATATCAATCTTGTTGGTTAAGTTAAAATCAAGTTCATCAATCGCACCATCGATGTCTTGATTGATTTCCAACAGTTTCGTAATGAGGTTACCTGTACCGCCTGGGATAATCCCTAACTTAGGAATGTAGTCTCTCTCAGCAATACCCGAAATGACTTCATTGACAGTCCCGTCTCCACCGAAAACAACCACTGCATCGTACTGCTCACGAGAGGCTTCCTCAGCAAAGTGTGTTGCATCCAGCGCTTTTTCAGTAATTTTGGTTTCCACGTGCTCAAAATAATCTTTGGCCTTATTCTCCAGCTTGGCCTTATAATCCAAAGCCTTTTCCCCACCAGAGGTAGGGTTTATAATTAACATTGCTTTTTTCATTGATAATACTCCTTAAATAGTTACAAAATTTCTAGTAACTAATTATATCACTTGAGTTATGTAAACGCCATCTAAATGCTTGAAAAATCGAATCCACTAACTAGAATAGAGACGTTAATCTGTCAAATAAAACACTCAACTTTTAAAAATTCTTTAGACTTCTGTACGATATAGAGCTCTTCATCCTCTTGAGAGACTTTTCTAAACAACTCATTTGCCCTGCTCACTTCTCCTTTTAATTACCATTTTGTAACTCTTCTATTCCACAACTCTTCAAATATTGAAAAGTTTTATCATAATAATCCCTGTTTCTTGATGAATCTTCTTCTGAACCTTCAGGAACATATATAACCAATCCCTGTCTTGCTCTGGTTAACAAAACTCGATAAGCGTTTTTCATGTATCTCTGTCTTTGTTCCTGATTAACATGATTCCACTTCGTGCCTCTAAATTTAAAATAATCAAAACCTTCAGTTGTATATCTAAAATCAGCATCCCATGCTAGTATTGCATAATCAAGCTCTAAACCTTGCACTTTAAATTCAGACGCCGCCACCTCTAAATAATATGAAGAGTCAACACTCTCTTTTCCATTCAAAAACCACCCTACATGATTTATATCTGATGGAACCCATATACCTTCAGCTCGCAATCTTTTTCCTTCTGAGCTTGCTAAAAGTCCATATCTTTCTGTTCCACGAGCCTGGTCTTTCACCCATTTTTTCGCTAATTCAAAATTCCGTGTCAGAAAAATTGGATATGATTGTTCAAGTTCACAAAAGATATTTCGTGCTTCTTGTGTGCTTCCATCTAACAACAATTTCACAAAAAGCGCTAATTTTTCGCTTCTAAATGAGCGTAACGAAATCCCTAAATGTAAATCGGAAATGCTATGATACTCTCGTCCATGCAATAATGTTACGATATCTGAATTTCCAACGTATTCTGTATCTGTAATTTTATCCGAAAGATATATCTTCCAATCTGGATAATTATCTGTCAAAGTTTCAAACCAATCTTTAATTCCTGCTTCTCCGTTATAAATTTCTTGTCCCCCACCCACAAGACAAACTATAACAGCCCAATCTCTATGTCGATCCATAATACTTATCAAAAAATCAGGTTCTGACTGATTAAAATCGGGGATTCCTTTTTTCCGCTTCATAAAATCAGTGAGTGACTTTTTGTTCCATGCTCTTTGAGCCTCATCAAAAATTGCTACCTTTTCTACTGGTGCCATATTCGTACTCAAAGCTTCATCTCTGAACTTATGAATAATTTGAATGAAGGCTTTCGTTTCTCGAAGGGCACTTTTCTTAGTTATGCCTTCTCTCTCTACACGATCTATTGCGAGCGCATTTTGCAAAACATCAACCAGTGGACCATTTCCTGAAAGAAAAACAGCATGCTCATTTTCATTAAAATGATGGCATTCGTTTGCTATATTCAAGCCAGCAAGTGTTTTTCCAGCACCAGGTACTCCTGTAACAAAACATATTGCTTTTTCATTGTTCTTCTTACATCGATCGATTACATTAGAAATTGCATCTGTCGTTATAGATAAATTCTTTACACCAGCATCATTCCTAGAAATATCTTCAACACCATGTTTTCTATACAATGCCTGAGCGGCTTCAATTATGGTAGGTGTTGGGGTATATCTAGAATTCATCCACTCCTTTGCAGATAACGGTTTGTCATTAATTCTTGAAATAGTTTCTTGAATAGTACTTCCAATATTATTTTCATTACAAAAGAGTGTGTTAAGAATATTATCTGTCCTATAATTATACTCATTCTGTTTTTCTGTCGCCTTCGTTGAAACGTTAATCGGGACAAGATACCTAGTCCTACTTTTATCATGAAAATATTTCAAATCCAACGCATAATCCATTACCTGGTCTGTGGTAGATTTCTTGTACTCTTTATCACCTACTTTAAACTCTAACAGAAAAATAATTCCCTCTATTAAACATATCACATCTACTCTATGTCCCATTCTTGGTATAGTATATTCGAAAATAATCTCACCCTGAGAAAATTTAATTAATTGCTCCTTCAGAATTTGAATCTCAGATCTCCAAGCCAACTTTTGGAGATCTGTAGTCTCAAACTCATTATTAATCAATAATTTGCTGAGAACAGACTCATCATCCTCTAATATAAAGTTGGTTATAGAATCAAAATAATATGCTCTTCGACTCATAAGTATCTCCTTAGTCCTTTGATAACGCTTTATTAAGCTGGTAGGCTAATTTTTCTGCTATTGCTTTTGCCATTATAGGCGGTACTGCATTTCCTACCTGCTGATATTGCTTATCTTTTGTTCCCAAAAAAACAAAACTATCTGGAAAGGTCTGTAAACGAGCTGCTTCTCTTATACTCACAGCTCTGTCTTTTGTAGGATGTACCCACATTGATTTACGCACATTAACAACGGTACCCGACGGCTCATCATATTTTAGACGAAGGTAGATCGTGTTCTGTGTTCTTGTAACATCCGTATAGGTGTTTGTTTTCATTTCTTCCGATAAAGAATGAAAATTTTGTCCTTGTTCTAACGCTTTAAAACGCTCCATAGCTGTTGGTGTTGTTTTCGTTATAATATGATTATACAATATCTTAGAATCTCGAAGAGTCTGAGCTAAATCACTTAAATCAGTTTTAGCTTGTAGCTTTATGCCATTTTTATCATCGGATACATTATAGACTGGCTCAACATCTTCTAAATCTTGGATAGCGTCTGCAACCGTCCTATATGGACCGTCTTTATATTTTCCTTCTGGAAGTTTAATCTCATTTGCAATATCTTTACGGATACCCATTACAACAAAACGCATTCTTTTTTGTGGAGCTCCAAATTGAGTTGCGGATAGAACATCTTCCGTAATAACATATCCATCGTCATCATCGCTCCTCTGCAACTTTGCCTTTAAATAATCAAAAATAGCAAATGAACGTATATTTGCAATTAGTCCTTTATTATCGGTATAGCTATCAACCACAATATCGTTTTCATATATCTCCTGCGCCTTACTTATCATTCTTTGGTACATAATTGCCGGTTCAATTAGTGTCTTGATCTGAGATTCTTCTATTTTTCCAGCGTAGTAATCCAGCATTGCATTAAACGCAACATTATCAGCGTTGAGAATGAAATCATCTTCATTTTGCTCGGTGTGCTTTTCTGATATTTTTATCAAACGCGGTCTGTGCTTTTCCAATACATCTTTAAATTTGGTTACATTCTTAGACGCTTTATAGATGACGTTCAATTCGAGATAATCAAAATCATCCCATTTATATCGAGCAATTTCTTGCTCAGACTGCACAACATTAATCGCCCCATCAAACATAAACTCAGCATCCAGTAAAGCCAACTCCGTATTAGCAGTTTCAATCACATTGCTATCCACTAATTCTAGGTCATCCTCACATAAGTAGAATCTATGAACATCTGATCTAAGCATACTCACATTTTCCATTACGAATGCTTTTGGTCTTAATTCCAAGATTGCTCTAATATACTGTTTCACCAGGGAATTATTCTGACTAATTGCATGATTCTTTTGCCTATTTGCATTAGAAAATCCCTGACAAGGCGGTCCTCCAATCACAACATCAATATCGCCATATTTTTCTTTTATTTCTGCATAGTTAGCATCTCTAACATCACCAAATACAGCTACTCCCGGATGATTTTTCTTATAGGTTTCCTGCATTGCAGGATTAAATTCATATGCAACTTTTATATCGAATTTTTTTGTTTGCATAAATCCCATGCTCAATCCTCCGGCACCTGCAAACAAATCTATTGTATTAAACATAGTTCCTCCATCTTACGCTTCAGTATTAAAGCCTTCTTCGGAGGCTTTGCGCAACAATGCAAGTAAACGTTTGCATTGATATGTATTTGGTATTTTAGCAGGCATTTTACATGCAATCGCTAATGCAGACACATCTGTAGGTGTAACCATATGATTTCTAACAACAAACTCCGATAATCGCATCCACATTTCTACAGGATAATTAACAACCGTTGTCTGTGCCTGAATTTCATTTACAACCTTTTGCTCTTTCTTAGCGGATTTCTGTGCAACCTTCTGTTCATCGATAGTAATTAAACAGTTCTCAATATCTTCAGGAATATCAATATGTATCTTCTTTACATCTTCCCAACAATCATTTCTCTTACACCACTGAGTAACGTTTGCGACTTTTCTTGACGGATCAGTTATTCGTAGAAGGACCAACTCTGCCAATGCTATTAAAACTGTACCCACTTGTTCAGGCACACTCTGCCTATTCCATATCAACATCAAATCAAGTTCTTGTCCTTTATATTGGCTATGTAACAATCTTCTAAATTGTGCCAATGTGTAATATATGATATTTGCACGGTATCCACCCTCGTACCAAGGCTGTTTTGGTATAGTCTTCTCTAAATATTGGAACAAAAGAATCAAGGCTGCAGTAGTTTGGAAATATCTCTCATTAAACTGTTCCTCATTTGCATTCCATTGCTCATCAATGTACTCTGCAAACGAATTAAAATTGGTCTGCGCACCCTTACTTACAACCTGAGGGAATCCTCTCCATGTATTCTGAACCTTTGCAAGATCTGTTTTCTTAATTACCTTATTTTTAGGATGTTGCAACTCAAATTGTTTTTTCTTTGCAGGTGTCAAGCGCATTTGTTCTTGCAGATATTGTCCTCTTGCTCTTTCATAAAACCATTTCGTTTCATACTGTGCGCCTTCAGATGCCGGTGCAAATAAGTGTCTTGATATTTGTTCCATACGACGATGAAATGGATGAGATGCAAAAAAGTCTGCATCACTAACCTTATTTTGACTGTTTGATGATCTAGAAATATTTCTGATCAACTCGTCTGACTCTTCTGGTGTTGATTCATCAATTGAAGTCAATTTCATTTGCACAAAAATAGATGACAAATCTGCTTTGTCTTTATATCTTGCATTTGAAATAGAGGCCGTTGTCTGTCCACCATTAATAATCTGAAAATCTCTAACAAATGTGATAAATCTTCCATGGTTTGTATCCTCTATCTCAACATCCATTGCAGTTGCTGATATACCGTTATTAAACGCAAAAAACATCTGCGGATTGTTCAAGATAGTACCTCTTATTTTCTTATTGACCGCCACTTTAGTAGATAAGAATGATCTGACATTTCCCTCCAAAAGTTTACTTCCATACTTGTCATATATATCAGCCAAAACAGTTCCAGGAATTACTCCCAGATAGCTACTGTACTGTTCTGTAGACGCTGAGCTAGCTTCTATACACGGAATACCTTCACCACAATATTCCTTAAAGTCAATCTCAATAATCTGACGGCCTTGCTCTGAACAACAGACTCTGAACAAACGATCAATATTCCATATCTGACCTTCTACCGGAATAGAATTATAGTCATCAATTTCTACGGCCTTTATAGCAGCACTCATATCTGCATCGGTAAATACAAGAAAACGATATTTACGAATCGCCTTTTTGTTATACCTTAAAAGATCTACTAAGTCTGCACATGGTGTACTTATCTCTATTTCTTGATATAAATTAGTTGTCAATGCTGCATCAAGAAATTTCATAAGCAAGCCAAAATCCTTATTCGCAGCTGTTCCGGTAAGTCGGCGTTCCAAATCATTACCATCAAAATCCGCAATAATAAGATTCATCGTATTATCGAATTCATCGTATACATAACCGTCTACTCTATAATTACTACGCCCACTTTTGCCTTTATAAAAAGACGTTGTGAAATCTGATAACGCCTCAGCATCAATTAGATACTGCGCCATATTATCTACAAAGGATGCACATGACCCTTCTCCTGTAACTGCTGCAGCAGTTTTTATACTCTCTATAAAATCTTTTTTAAATTCGGTAGAATCCATGCTAACATCCTCCCATTTTCGTTACTTTTCCCAGCTTTTTATGCTAGGGATATCTATCTGATAAACAGCATTCGTTATTTCTGTCGGAACATCAACTCTCCGTATTCTCGGAAATGATTCATTTACAGTGTATACTTGCTTTGATGACACACTAAAATGCTGTTTATCATATTCTTTCATGTCAATATAACCTGCAGCGCCAAGTTTTAATATTAGCTCATCTGGATTTTCGCCGTGTCGTGAAATCAACTCTATTACCTCATGAACCAATCCATATAACGTGAATGATTTTGGTTGATCCGGTGCACATTTATCGATACGATAAATAACCAATTCTCCTTCATCATTTCTATCTAATTGCTCAACAGAAGAAATTGATATTTCTGAAGATGAAGCACCTGTAGATTTAATCTCATGCCAACAATCTGCATATACAAAATCTTGATCTGCTCCTTCTGAACCAACCCAGCCTGCTAAAGCAACAGACGGTAACATTCCATTTTCTATCTTTTCCTGCAGGAACAACAACTCTCCAATGAGACCTTTCTGTGTATTTCTACCTAATACCGCATTGCTTTTATGGTCTAATAGTTTTAACCATGCGTTATATCTGCGCAATACCTTAAGCAATGCCATATCATCAGTTTCTACATTGGAATACTCGATAATATCTCCTGCCATTGTTATGAAAACATCTTCCTGTTTTCGATCCATCAATGTAAAGGAAATTGCATATTTTCCATCCTTCCTCTGATTACATGAAGCATCGATACATTTTGACGAATCTATTTTTTTAATTGCCTTTTGGCTCACTATTACGACAGACTTATGCTCCGGCTTTGCATATCGAACATACCACTCAAGCGGATGCTTTACAGATAATTTCAATGCTCCGCCAGAATAGTAATTAATAGTATTCCACTTTTCTCTTAATTCATTTTCTTTACCACTCATTACATATCCTCATCGTCATCATAATTGTCATAAACGTCCACCCAATTTCGCAACTCAATTAAGTTAACCTTATAATTTGCAGTTTCAGTGGAGCCACTAGTGTTAGGGAATCCCACTCCTAACGCAAATAAAAATTCAGGTAAATCTTTATTCTCAGACTTTGAATAGTCGGCTTGTATTATATGTAGCATTAAAATAGGATCTCTGTTGGCTATCAAATACGCTTTGTCCGGAATATTTTTCTTATTCTCATTTCCTGGTATGTTTCTATATGCTTCTTCCGCATCTTGAATCTCGTCTTTGGATAATCCAATTCGTGTACATCCACCAGCTCCAACACGCAACTTAGTGCCACTCACACTGATCATTTTTTTATCAGCTAAAATTTTTCTTTTTTCTGTCCCTTCAATCTCTAGCATTTCATCACCGCACTGCAACGGTTCATTGAAAGGAATACCTGATCCTGTTTTTATTAATACTACATCCCATCCATTGCACCAATAATGGCTCTCTATAAACTCTGCAAGTGCTCTACCATTAAAACTCAAATGCCATGGATTTGTCTCGAAATCCAATAACAATTGAGCCACATTATCTCCAGGAACATTTTTCCAATAATAATGTCCCTTCGTACGTTCTTCATCAAAAAATCTGTTTCCAATACTATTCAACGAATTCACAAAATTCTTGAATGCAAACTCATTTGAAGTCAAGATATTTTTAGATGCCTTTAATCTAGGTGTCTCAAGTAAATTGCCAGACACTGTAACAGGACATGTCAAATCAGTTGCTGTACGCATCTTGTTTCGCGCAGTCACAATTAATGCGCCAGGATCTTGTCGAACTTTCAGACCAAAATCTCTAGGAGTTTGATTTGCATTTCTCATTTTCGAGATTTCTTCCTTAAGTTCAGCTGTAGCTCTAGTAATTTGTCCGTACCAATCGATAGCCTCTGGTGTCATCCATACCTTTGCAACATCTTCGTAATTTGGTCTATATCCAAACCAACGCCCCATTTGTAACAAAGTATCGTACATCTTTGTATTTCGATGAAAATATGTTACGCCAAGACCCTCTAAGGTCAAACCTCGCGACATACTATTTCCACCTACAGCAATTACACGCAAACCATCATTCTTATGATTAAAATAATCTAAACTTGATGCACCAGTTTTCATATTCACTGCACGAACTTCAATAGGAGAAATTGCCTTGTGCAAATATTTTTTTAGCATGTCTTCCCATTTTATTTCAACAATCTCACTCAAATGATATTTGTCCCAAACAACATGCATCGCCTTTATATTTTTTATTTTTTCACTTTGAGAAAGTGGTAATTTAGCGTAGTTTCGAACATCCGATTTCACCTGATCTAACCACTCATTCAGTATTTCTTGTATCTGATTTTGAACATTGGTATAAAGGCTTATATGTACCATCATAGACCTATGTTCTGTAAGGTCACCTCTATAATCACGAATTGCATTTAATAACAAGAAATAATAAGCGGCTTCATATAAATCTTCAGGTAAATCTTCTACCACAAAGTCTTTTTTATGTTTTGGAGGAAAACACGCTTCTAACTCTTCTATGTCAATCTCCTGAATCATGTGATCTCTATCAGAATTTTCTCCAAATATTCTATCAGCCCCAATATAATTAGTCGGAGCGGACAGTGCATATATAAAATCAGCTGGGAAGAGATCAGCATCTTTTTCTGGATCGATAAATATATTTGCAAAAGGTGTCGCCGTAATACCTAAATACGTAGTTTTACTGAATAGATTCAATAAACGTCTAATACAGTCATTAATTGCTGCAGGCTGAGAATCTTTATCTTTTGTATTAACTGATGCGTTATCAGCCTCATCATCAATTAGCATGAGAGGCAGATCAATCTGTCCAGCAGCATTTTGCGTGTTATTATCTGATAGCCACTTGATCAAATTATTCAAAATTCTTTTATTTTTCTTCACAACTAAAATGACAGGACAATTAACATTTTCTATACCTAAGTTATTGTTTTTAAGAATACCGCTATCAAAATCTTTGGTCACGGAAGTAAAAGCAACGATTTTTTTATCTGTTCCATATCTTCCTACACCGACTGGCTGATTCTTTATACCTTGTTCGGCTTTAGGATCCAGATAATATTCGCTTTTTCTTCCAGTACATTCTGCATCCAATCTTTCTTGTGTTTGCTTACGCAAATTCTCCTGCATACCTGCTAAAACAATAATAATTCGATACCCCGTATCCGCAGCTTTGTTACAAATAGCTGTGTAGTTAGCAGTTTTCCCTGACTGTACATCTCCTAGAACCAGACCTTTTATTGAAAAATGATCTTCTGACGGATCACCACATAAATCTAATATTTCATCTGAAACTTTACCAAGATTTGTTGTAACTCTCGGATTCCAATGTTTCATTTGTTCCAGATATTTCTTATACCTGTTCCAAAAGAAGAAATCGAGGTCGGCTCTCTTTGAAGGTAACCATGATTGATGCCCATTGTTCCGATCATTAATATATACCCCAATATCCATCTGGATTACTAATGATTGCTTGAGTCTAGAAATTATCTCTGCAAATTCATCATCTGAAACCGGCATAATAGATGAATTTGCATTTCTAATCTTAGTGGCTTCCTTTAGAAATTCTTCTTCTGTAGGTGGAACTTCCTTATAAATATTGTTAACAAATGCGGAAATTATATTTTCTAATTGTTCAACATATGGATTAATCATTCTTCAAAATATCCTCCTTAATTTTTTCTACTATATCATGATGTGCCGAATAAGGTTCAATGCAATCAATAGCATCCAGTAGATTACATTTTTCTTGTTTGCCAACACACATCGTAATCATTTCCTGCAGTGATTCAACTATTTCTACATCTGACTGTTCATTATCATTAGTTATTTGCTCATCATTATTCAGATCCACATATAATTGATTAAGTGGCAAACCTATCTCAATTTGTTGTAACAAGGCATTTAGAGACACCTCTATATTAGGATTCACTTTTATCATTTGTTGCACAATCGGATGTTTACGATTAACTTCATAATAAAATCCGCCATGTCTATTTTTAATGCGATTCCACACATGAGTTTCGGTATCACTTACCTCTTTTTTTCCTCTAAAGGTCCAAGTTCTTTTACTCCTCTCAGCAATTTGATTAATAATTACCTCCAAGTTCTTTTTAACTTCTGCTGGAGGTGATGCGGATGATTTCTTTATGTCTAAATTCCACAGATGATCTAACGTGTTTGGAATATCAACACGAATTCTGGCAAGTTTTGATAAATCTCCTTGCCGCATCATTCTGAACCAAGTCCCCCAAACCAACAATCTTTTGTTTCTATATATATAAAAACCTTGTTGTTTTCGTAGTCCATCTTTACCCCCAAGTAATTTTATTTCTTCAGATGACAGATTAGATATGTGAGGAAGTACATAAGGTCGAACTAATATCTTATTTCCATGAATAACTAATGTTTCATCATCCATAACTTGAACACTTTTCTCAGATAAAAACGGATCTATTCCTTTGATATTTTCGCCATTAATTGAAATTTTAAGTTTTGTGATACCTGATTCACCTGCTAAGTAACGATGGTAAACAAGAGAAAGATGATCTCTGACATGGTCAATATTTCGACCTAACGATAGTTCAAAATTAAACTCTCCAGCCTTCAAACGATCTAATTTTTGCCATACCACCAATGTACCAGATTCGTTTTTTACCAATTTGTCAATTTGAGGTATACACCAAATATCTTCTTCTTCCAAAACATTTAAAGACCAATCACCGACTTCAGAAACATGATCTATATCCCATTGACGTCCAACTATATACCTCCCTTGCTTAGAGATAATAGTAAGACATCTACATTGTGATAACGATGCTGTTTTTAACCCTAAACCAAAACGGCCTAAATCTTTTTCACTTCTCTCTTCTATTGGATTCTTACTCCCATATTGCATAGCAACATCAATTTCTTCCTCTGTCATTCCCTTACCATTATCAAGAATTGTAATATATGCATCGTCTATTGGAAAAAAATTAATAATAACATCTTTTGCATTTGCCGCAATACTGTTATCAATAATATCAGCCACTGCTGTCTCAAGTGAATATCCAATTGCTCTAGTTGACTCTATTAAAGTAGGGGCATATGGTGGTAAATTTTTTGTTCTCATTTTTAATTCCTTTATCAATCATTCTTATAGATAACTTTTTATCGATTATCTACGTTGTCGTCTAATAAAACATCTTGAACAACCAATGATATTTAGTTATCTCAGATCAAAAAGTAAAGATCACTCATAAGTATATCTACATTAACATCTATAGTTCTATCTCGCCTTACTATTGATGTTGAACTAATAGCAACTTTCTTCTTAAGATCAGTTATATTTGTACCTATGTTACCATTGCTATTATAGATGATGTTACCAATGAAAAAGTTTCAGATTTAATCCACTTTACTCTTTATATTTTTCTTAGCATTCTTTAATAAAATTTGTTTGCAGAGTTCAAAGCTCTAATAAAGCTTTGAAGCGTCTCGCCTAGAAATGTAAAAGTGAAATATTTAGCTGAGCTTTATCTTCAAAGATATATACTCACAAGGAACTTTTGTTGACTATTGCATTTCTTCCAGCTCTTCTTCCATATATCCCTCTACATCTTCAATCTCTACAAACATTGGATCTAGGTGACACAAGAAGTGCCAATCTTTGATTCCTTTTTTTCTATAGAGAATCGCTTCGCCATCTTCACTTCCGAAATAGCTTCTATCTACTTCATACCCTTTGCTTTCTAAGAAAGCTTTTGCCTTGTGGAAGTTTTTTTCTCTTGCTTCGATATAGGCTATCACTTCATAGTTATTGACGACATACGCATCTACTTTTGTAGCTCCTTCGATTACTTTATTGTTTTTAAGGGACAGATTCGAAATTTCTTTCCAAATGATCTCAACATTTTTCTCAGGGTCAAACGAAAATCTAGATAAAGGGACGATATTTCCATTGAAGACAATTTCCATATAATCCGGCAAGTGTTTAGGATTAACATACTCTACTTTAAAACCATCTTCATTTTCTAGAGTATATCCAGGGATTTGAGCTACAAAGGCTTTTCCTTCTTCTAAAGTCTCAAATACGACTAAATCCTTTGAATAATTGTTTTGGTACAATTCTAATAGATACATCATTAATCCTTCCGATATTTGAAAAACCAACCAAGATTTAAGCAACTTACAACCTAATTATCTATCCTTAGTATACACATGTATTACATAACGAAGATATTTAACTAAAGATTATCCAGGATCAACATCTATAGAAGTTATTTTGTAACCATCATTATTGTATAAAAATTCTAATTGTAGGGTTAAATCTACTAATTCAGAATCGGAGGTCATCTCATATTCAACAATAAAGCCAGTTTGATCATTAAATTCATAAACTTGTAGTTGGGAATACTCATAATTCGGATGGAAATTACAATCTACTCCATATTCATCAATTTTATCAAAATCATTTAATTGTAATGAATCGTCAATATATTCAAGCAACTCTCTTACATCATCAACTTCCGAACCATCAACACAATCCATAATATCTCTATAATTATTTAGATGAATTGCTCTTAAAATCTTTTTAAGTACTTCAATCACTATTTCTTCATCTAGGTAGTTTTCTTTGTACTCAAAATCATCGAATATTCCCATGATAATAGTTCCTTTCCTAAAATTTAATATCCTTTTCCTAACTAATTCTATTACTAGCCAATATCGTATAAATCAAATAACCAATAAAAATGATAATAAAAATAACATTAATTTTTAACACAAAATAGAGATTTAACAAATTTGCGAACGCATGAAATAATATACAGTATCCCACAGATTTCGTTTGACGGTAAAGAAGCCCTAAAACAAAACTTAAAAATAATGTATATATAAAAAATAAAATAAAAGGAAATCCTTGATGACTTTCTCCAACTATAAACCATAAAGGCAGATGCCAAATTCCCCAGATTGAACCTACAATCAAATTAGATTGCCAATAAGTATATTTTTTATCAAGTAAAGGTTGTAGTATACCTCTCCATCCTAATTCTTCATGTCCGCCACCAAAAAAAATTAATTGAATAAAGAATAGTGGCATCAGATAAATTGATACTTCATTTAATTCTAAGGAAGATACAGAAAATAGTATCAAAATTGCTAACAAATGAATAATGAAATAAATACTACTACTTTTTCTTTTAGTAAATACAAAATGTTTAAATTTTATATTATTCCTTTTCAAATAAAAGCCACTTGCAATAGCTGGACCAAGCGCACCTACTATATGTAACATTCTCCCTATAAATGTTTCTAATCCCAAAATATAAGATTGAGTAAAGATGGCAAGAAGCCCCCAAGCTATATAAGTAATTCCAAATGTACAATAAAGATAATTTTTAAATTTCTTTTTGTCAATTTCTGTCATTTTATCTTCCTTATTTTGATTATTTTATATGTAATATTTGTTACTGCTTCTTAGTTGCTCTCGATTATAACTACCTATATTCTATCATAAAAACACAAAAAAGCCTTACAATCAAGGTTTTTCATTATTCATTTCGTCAATACTTTAGTTTCGTAGATTCAGATTCGCATGATAAAAACTAGTCAATTTTCTCTATGATATTTCCAAGTTTATTCAATATAAGACATGAATGATCATTTAGTGGAATTATGGGAACATCAACAAGTTCTTCAGCTCTATCCTTATTTGCTTTATCATTCCATGAATCATAATGGACACTAATTAAAAACTGACTAAAGAGTCCTAATCCATTTTTTATCTTTATCTGATGATCTGAATTATCATTAGGTGAGACATAGACTTTTTCTCCTAATAATAGGGCTCCTGCAGAAAACCCTATAACTTTTGCCCCTTTATTAAGCATATGATCGATATAATTTTTGAACTCCTGATTGACATAAGTAGCTATATATTTTTCCGTATTTCCTCCACCAATGATGATTAGATCAGCATCTAAATAGCTATCAAAATCAATCTGCTCAGTGTCCAAAAGTAAGTAATCAGTGTTTAGATTAGGAAATTGACTTTGGAAAACTTCCGTGTACCTTTTCATATAGGGTTGCCAATTATCTCGAAAAACTGTAAAAATAACAATTCTTTCAATCTTGCTTGATAATACAATTTTATCAACAATGTTATATTTCGTTATTG
Organism: Streptococcus oralis; assembly: GCF_001075675.1. GTDB lineage: Bacteria > Bacillota > Bacilli > Lactobacillales > Streptococcaceae > Streptococcus > Streptococcus oralis_V. The sequence continues at coordinate 53,102 of NZ_JUNW01000019.1, read as the reverse complement.
GGGGATTCCCACCCATCAAAAAAATTTGTTCTTTCAAGTTAACACACTTTCTAAAGAGACATAAAATTTAAACAAGTTTATTCACGTTTCTAAATTATAATTTCTTCTTAAAGTGAATAATTCTATTTGCCTCCTGAAATCCAATATTGAGATGAAATCTTATAGAATCCGTATTCGTTAAAGTACAGTCACTTGCAAATTCCTTACATCCTTTATTTTTCGCCCATTCCTCACATTTTGTACAGAGATTTTTAGCAATATTCTTTAAACGATATTCCTCGTCGACAATAATCCCTTCTAAGAATCCAACAGGACTATATTTACAACCTTCAACATAATCAAATCTAAGTGAACATAGTGCTAGACCTACAATTGTATCACCTTCAACTTCAGTAAAGATTGCAGTATTTTTGCCATTCGTATATTTTTTTACTTCATCAAAAGCTTCTTTATCGGTCAATTGGGGCCATAATTGTTTTATTAGTTTAGCCGTTTTTATAGAACCTTTTGTTATTCCATCCATATTGATGTTCCTCCGCAAATTACAAGCAAATGTTTCGAATCACGCTGTTACTTTGTTACTCATTGATTGATACCAATACCATCCCTTTCTACTTTTCGACTGTCTCAGATCGGACGAGCAGAGCTACACAATCAGCGGTTCGGACTTACCGTATCATTTCGTCGGTTTCCCTCCTCATTCTACGAGTCCTATCCCATGGGCGGAGCATCTACTTCTACTTCGCTGATGCCTCAGCTCGTACAAGCAGTGATACCGCCTCGACGTGTCTTGACGGTTACTACCTATACTGTGAAACGAAATCAAAGCTGCTGAATATCCGTATTAAACTATTAAACGTAACTAATGCGAGTATTTACGGCTTCGTTAATATACAGTATTGTTACATCTATGCCAAGTTTCCGATAGTTAGTTCTTCTTTCTTTATTTAAATCTTTACAAATCCAACTAGCGAGAAGGGTTGTTTATCTCAAAACTCATTGAACCTTTGGTTCCTCGATTAGTATAATAATTTCCTTCTAGTTGATTTGGATTATCAATATCAAGAATTACCGTCCCATAATGTATAGGACTTTGCAATTCAGCCCTTGGGCTATTTAAATATGTATAAATTAATTTTTGTGTTCCATTATCATTGATAATTGATGCTGTAATGCTATGGCTCGAACTTTCACCCGTTTTAAACTTAACTTTAATAGTCGTAAATGACTGTTCAATAGTAAGTTCACAATTTCTTTCATTCTGATCATAGTCCGTCTTGAAACTACCTACATAATTCGCAAATAAAATTGGAACATTATGAATCTTAGATAGTAATGGCCACCGCCATGCTGTTTTTTCAAAAATAGCCATAATAATTGCTGTAACTGATATAGCTTCACCAATATACCCAATGGCTGAATATACCAATGCCAAAATATCAGATTTAAGATTCACTGCAATCTCTTGGCCACTTATTAACAATCTTAATAACAAGCAAATTGCAAAAACCCATATTGTAATATTCAAAAATTTTTTCTGCTGTTCATTCATAAGTTTTATTTATAATCCAAAAATTCAATCATTCTAACTAAAAAAGTTTTTGTATCCTGTAAATTCCATTTCTGCTCTGAACGAAAAAGGTAATACATTCCACTTACTTCAACCCAATTTAAATTCACTTGAGACACTATGTAATATAACGCTTGCTGTAACAACCCTGTGTAGCTATTACTATTGAAAAACATCTGTTCAGGTATATTCCAGACCAAACATTCTATCAAATATGAAGAAATGCGTTCGTTTGTCAATCCTAGCTCCTGCATCTCGTTCTTAATATGCTTCATAATCCTAACTAAATATTTATATTTATAGTGAGTAGATTTATTCTTAGAGATACCATTTTGTATATGAACTTTAGGATAATTAATTACTTCATAATTTCCGTTTGAGGTAAAAAATTTGATGCCTTCAACAAATTTTTCAGATGACCTGCTACCAATATATCTATAATTTCGATATTGAAAACATGGGACTACATCTGCATTTACGTGATATGAGTTAGAATTAATATTGATACACTTATTGCCAATAGAAACTGATTCTGCACCAAATTTTGAAATTAACGCTTTAATCACTTCGTTTTTAAATACATTAGCATTGGTGCTGCTACTAGAGTAATTATAGTCTAGGTCCGATAACCCATCTACATACTCACAATAAAATAAAGATTTCACCATGATACAGATATCAATGTCGCTATTTTTCTTTACATTCGTATTATTTGCATAAGAACCTTGGGCAAAAATTTCATATTCATACTTTGAAGAGAGCCCACTCCTTTCTATTGCATCTTTAATCATTCCAATAGTATTTTCAACCCGTGTTTCTTCAGTGGCAGATAACGGCTTAATCCATGATTGTAATGCTTCTTCAGAATATCTCATTATAAAACAACTCCATTTTAGTTTTTTGGTTAATTCATAAAAAGTAACCGATATTAAAAAAATCCTACATATAATTATACCACTAAACAAGAAAAAAGGCTGCAAACATAGTGAACTATACTATGCCTACAGCCTTATAAATCAACTTCTGTTCCTTCCAAAAATCTAACGGTTATCTGTCCATCCTCCGAAATCAAAATACTATCTAGTACCTGACACATCTCAAAGGAATCATATTCCCAACACTCCTTATTTATCAATTCAGCCAGTAACACACTGTAATGCTTTTCTAATAACTGGTTTTCTTCCAAGATCTTATTCCACTTTCCATGCAACAAATCCATATTCTCACTCAGTAGTTTAACTGCCATCATTACAGCTTTCTCTAGTGTTCCCTCATCGATATGGTTATTCTGACAACCAATCTGTCCCTTTACCTTATAACGGTTGTTACACTGCCAAACTTTACGTTTGCCACGACTGGTCGTCCAGTTCTTACGTCCAAAAGCTGAACCGCATTCTGCACAGAACACCTTGGTAGTAAAAGGGTTGTCCTCATTTTGCATGATGTAGAAGAAATTGAAAAAGAAAATAGACTTCAGACAGCTATTGATGTTGTCAGAGAACAGTTTGGCTTTTTAGCCATACAAAAAGGAACCGTCCTAACTGAAGGTTCCTAAAATATTGAACGCAGTAAACTTATTGGCGGTCATTCCGCTGGTGGATTGGAGGGATTAAAATGATTGACCGTTCATCCTTACCATTTCAGTCAGCAAGAGAGTACCAGGATACAAAGATGCAAAAATGGATGGGCTTTTTCCTATCTGAACATGCATCAGCACTCTCTGATGATACAAACAAAGTAACGTACATGTCTGACTTATCACTAGAGAAGAAATTATTACTCCTCAGTCAAGTATACGCCGGGCAGCTACGCACACGCATTCAAGTGATTGAAAAAAACAAGCGTGTTTCCTACACTGGAACAATACCAAGTCTGACCAAAGATTTCATTTTGATAAAAACTACAACAGGTCACATCAATTTGAAATTAAAAGACATTATTAGTATTGAACTTGTCGAGGAGGTGCTCTATGAATCAGCTTGAGTTTCAGCGTAATCACCTACAAATGGACTATTATAGCGAGAGCTACCAAGATTTTGAACGTGACTTCTACCGCTACTCTAACATGAATATTCCATTGACCTTCCTAACTGATGATATCCTAAAAACAATGGCGACTTCACGTAAGAATTACTTTGTCCTCAATAAGGAAAAGTCCAGAGATAACCGCGATCACTTCTTCATATTTGAAGTAAGTACCGTAGATGAGAATCCGCTAATCTATCATTATACATATAAGAAAACTACAATATATTTAGCAGAAAAATAGGAGCAGTTCAATTGACTGTTCCTATTTTTAATATTCATAAAATCTAAAGTCTTTATACTCTTTAACAATGGAGTCGCCAACCAGAACAGACTATACTGACCAGCGACTACCTTAAATTTAATGTTTCAGATTTATTTTCTTATCTCTAATTTCATAAACTACATCTGCTACATTTTCGAGTAATCGTTTATCGTGGGTGATAAACACGATAGTTCCGGTGTACTCCTTCATTAGTATTTCCAAAGCCTCTAAACTTGGTATGTCAAGGAAGTTACTGGGTTCATCCATTATTAGGATGTTATATCTACCCATGAGCATTTTAGCAAGCAACAATTTTATAATTTCTCCACCGCTTAAAACAGATAAACTTTTTCCAATATCGTTCTGTTTGAACCCCATAGATGCTAGCACTGAACGAATTTCTGATATATTGTAGTCACAATCCTTCTGCATAAACTCCATAACATTCTGATTACTGTTGTACTTGTAACCATTCTGTGCAAAGTAACCTATTTTTGCCTTAGGCGAAATAGAAATTCCTTCTTCATGGTTTAAGATCATTTGGATTAAAGTTGTTTTTCCGATTCCATTACCACCAGTTAACGCCACTTTTGCTCCTAACGGAATTTGAAAAGATGCATTTTCAAACAGAGCCTTATCCCCAAATACTTTATTAATTTCTGCACCGACTATAGGGTATGGATTATGGAGCTCCAATGCTTTACTTTGCCTGAAACGAATTCTGCGAATGCCTTCCGGAGCTTCTACTTTTCCTAAGGCCGCAATCCTGTGCTCTAGGGTTTTAGCAGCATTATACATCTTTTTTTCCTTACTTCCTATTGATTTTTGATGAGCTAAACGCCCTCCGTCTTCAGTACTTTTTTTCTTTGAAGAACCTTTTGCCTTCTGTTCTATTTTACGAGCCTGTTTTCGCTTTTCCTCCGCAGCCCTTTCCAATCGGGCACGTTCCGCAATAAATTGTTCGTATTCTGCAGCTTGGCTCTTACGTTCTTCCTCTTTCTGACGAAGATAATCAGAATAGTTTCCCCAATACTCAGTGATTTTGCCATCTTTCAGTTCCCATATTTTATCTACTATTTCATCAAGAAAATAGCGGTCATGGCTAATAACTAACAGTGCACCTGTAAAATATTTTAGCTGTCCTATTAGAAAATCAATTCCTTCACGGTCTAAATGGCTCGTAGGTTCATCCGCTAAAATACCATGAACCTGTGCCGATAAGGCCTGTGCTATTTTAAGCCTTGTTTCTTCACCACCGCTCATAGTCTGTATATTTAATTGCTCAACACCTAGCTTGCCTACAAGTGCAAAATCTTTTTCCTCCTGCAGAGTTACTTCGTCCAACTGGGGAATATAGGCAAGTTCACCCAGACGATTCATTTTACATCCTGGGGGAGTTAATTCTCCTAAAAGTACCCTGAGTAAAGTGCTTTTTCCAGCACCATTTGCTCCTACTAAACCAATACGGTCATAATCATATACTTCTAATTCATTTATATCTAAAACATCGCGTCCTTTGAATTCCACACGAATGTCTTTTGCTTTTAATATTAATTCCATAACATTTCCTCCTGTCTATAATCGCATGCTTTCATTTGCTTGTATGCAGGGAAAACCCTGCGATTTTAGCAGGAAGAGTTACATGAAAATAAGATACATAAATATTCCTCCAATATTGTTTATTTTAAATCTAATTTTCTAACCTCAGTTATCATTTGGCAAACTATAGCAATGCCAATAATTAAAATACCTGATAGTAAAAACCAATGATTTACACCGATTTTATCAGCAAAGAATCCAGAAAGAATTAACCCAATTGGCATAGCAAGTGACATGATACTTCCGATCAAAGAAAATACACGTCCTAAATATTCAGGCTTAATTTTCTCCTGAAAAAGAGCTGTTTGCACACCGCTATAAAATGGCACCGAAAGCCCCATTATTGCACAGCAAACTACGAATATTACAAATCCATTTGGAGGAAGTATTCCCGAAACGGCTAAACTGGTCCCCATTATAAAAAATGAACTTGTTATTAGTAATACATGCTTTTCGAAGCCCCCTAATCTTCCTAATAATAAGCCTCCTGCTAGCATCCCAAATGCAAAGGAAATTTCCGTAATAGAAATATGCACAGGCGTTCCATTAAAGTGTTCCATGCTTATTAAAGGAAATAGTGCATTGATTGGCATATAAACAAAAGTATATAGTGTTCCTAAGAGTAATAAGGCAAACAATCCTTTGTTTTGTCTCAGAACCACAACTCCTTCTTTCATCTCCCTTATGAAATTTGGTTCTAAACTTTGCACTTGATTACCCAGCTTAGGTATACGTACAATTGCTACCGTAATAGATGCAATCACAGCACCCAATACGTCGATGGCAATAATAGCATTTAAATCCCAAACGGAGTATAAGAGTGCTGCAACTGCCGGACTAACAATATAGCTTATAGACTGCAAAGACTGACTATAGCCTGCGCATTTCGTTAGCTGTTCTTCTGGTACTAAAAGTGGTGTAACCGCATTGAGTGCTGGGGTATGAAAAGCTGTTCCAATGCTACGGATAAACAATACTATCATAATCATCCAGACAGGTAGCTCCATACAGAATGCAACAATAGCAAGCACTGCACCAGCTGCTGCGATAATTAAATCGGCACCAATCATTATCTTCTTCCTATCATGACGATCCACTAGCACACCAATGGCAGGTCCCAAAATCGCATAGGGTAAAAAACCTACTAATGAAGCCATAGACAAGACCATCGCAGATCCTGTTTTTTCTGTAAGGTAAAAAATAATCGCCATTTGCAGGATGGCACTAGTGATTAATGATACTGCTTGCCCTGCCCATATTGCATAAAATTTTCGTTTCCAATTGTTGTATTTTTCCATTTATATTATCTCCTGCATATTATTTTGCTTGAATTTCTATTTTGAATAGCATTCTAGGCAATAAAAAATGCAGGCCAAACCCCACAATGTGGCTTTTGGTCTGCATACATACAATTTGGAAACATTCATATTAAAGACATAGTTAAATAAAGGTATAGTTAAATAACCAATATCCTCACCGTAACTAATGAATGCTCAATATCGTATAAATAAGCACAACAAAAAAGCCTATCATCGGGTATAGATTCTGCTTTTTTTATTGCCAGCTTATCTTAAACGCATTGAGGCTGTCATAGTTTCGGTTCCTCCTACATCTTTGTTTATATCAATTTATAGTATAACACAACAAGATGATATGTTCAATATAAAAGTTATGGAATGAGACTCATACTTCCAATTCGATGCCAGATTTAAAGGATATGACGAAGTTTTCTTCATAGACTGTAACGCTCTGGATTATCTTCCTTAGTAGCAAGCGATTAGCTTTCACAAAATCTTCTGTTTGTAGTTTTAAAAATTCATCAGGATTTTCTAACTCAACCTCAAAATATTTCATTTTACATTCCCTCATTTCATTTATTGATAAATTGAGTTTGCAAAAAAGAGTGGACAATTTTTGTCTACTCTTAACCTTTAAAATAGTTTTTTTTAATCGATTTGAAGTTGCCTAAATTATTACTTATTCGGTAAAATGAAGTATTGCTTTCAACAGATTTCCTTCAACTACACTTCACTTGATTCAAACAAGGTGGGTACATTTCTATTCCCACAAACTCCTTGTCAATGGAAACAAACACGTACCCACAGGGTAAATGGAAATAGAAACTGATAATTTCTAGCTATCACTTCTACTCATTCCAAAAATTTTCTCACTCTGATACTTACCCACCATAAAGCAAAAAGCCTTGCAATCAAGGCTTTCATTATCCCTTTCGTTCAAAGGTTTCTAAGCTTTTACGAGCAGAGCGACACACTCAGCGGTTCGCTATCTCCGTTCTGTCTGCGTGCTAGCACTTGTCAATCACGGACAGCTATCGCATGGGCGGAAGTAAATGCTAATCTTCGTCGTTTTACTCCTTGACTAGCAAACTTACCGCCTCAACATGATGCGTCTGCGGAAACAAGTCCACCGGCTGGACTTTCTTCAATTCATAACCCAATTCTTGGTAGAGTTTGATATCACGCGCCATGGTTGCGACATTACAGGAGATATAGGCGATGCGGTCAGCCCCAATTTGGCTACTTGCTTTGATAAAGCTTTCGGTCAATCCCTTGCGTGGTGGGTCAACCAAGATAACGGTTGGTTGGATACCTTCCTTGAGCCAATTCCTCATGGCATTTTCAGCTGTGTCACAGACATAGTGTGCATTAGTGATATTATTCAAGGTAGCATTCTTCTGGCTATTCTCTACTGCTTCTGGAATCACTTCAACACCGTAGACTTCTTTGACATGCTTGGCAACGGATAATCCAATCGTTCCAATCCCAGAATAAGCGTCAATCACCACATCATCTGCTCTTAACTCCGCAAAGTCAATAGCTGTTTGATAAAGTTTTTCTGCCATTTCTGTATTGACCTGATAAAAGGCTGGTCCAGCGATTTGGTAGTCATTTCCCAACATCTGGTCCGTGATATTGTCTTGACCATAAAGAGTCTTCCACTCCTTGCCAAAAATCGCATTGGTATTCTGGTCGTTGATATTTTGCATGACAGACACAATCTCTGGGAACTGCTTGATAAGGTGTTCAATCAATTGCTCCACTCGGAAAACTTTCGGACGAGTTGTTACTAAAATGACCATGATTTGCCCTGAATAGTGCCCACGTCGCACTACAAGATTTCGAATCAAGCCAGACTGTTCCTTTTCGTCATAAGGTTTTAAATCAAAACGACGAAGCAAATCTCGAAGGGTTACTACGACTTGGTCAATGACAGGATCCTGGATAAAGAAATCTTCAAGGGGCATAAGGTCATGGGAATTTTTACGGAAAAAGCCAGTTTCCAAGATACCATTCACTCGACGAACGGGCACCTGTGCCTTATTTCGATACTTAACAGGATTCTCCATACCAAGTGTTTCAGCGACCTCTACATCTGTAATACCAGCAATCTTGTAGAGACTGTCTTTGACTTGCTTGGTTTTAAACTTGAGCTGCTCTGGATAGGCAAGATGCCCCAAATCAGCGATACCTGAGCGTAGATAAGCTAGGTCAAGATCTTGGTTACGATGCGGAGAATGTGTAAGGTATTCTTCAACTTTCCCGTAGCCAATCTTTTTATTGACCTTAAGGACTCGCATGAGGATTTTCTCAGTTGGAAGAGCATTTTCTACAAAGAAAACCAAACCATCTACCTTAGCAACCCCAGCACCTTCATGGGTCAAATCAACAATTTCAACTTCTACAATATCATTTTTCTTTAACATATTTTTCACTTTCTATCGGCCGTCAAAAAAAGACGGCAACATTTCTGTTACCATCTATTATATCATGAAATGACCTAAGCACCAAAACTCTTGAAGAAGTTGACAATGGCTTGCCAAAGGGAGCTAAAGAAGTTACCCCCCTCTTCTAGCGCTTTATTGGCATCAAAGTTGAGGTTGATATTTTTGAAGCTATCTCCAGCTTGGGAAACAATGCTTTCCTTGAGGTCATTTAGGGTTTTAGTGAAATCAGCATTGTTCAAAATGTCACTCTTTGAGAGGTTGAGTGCAAAATTGATAATGATATTGACCTGGTTTCCTGTTATAACCTGATCGAGTTTGTAGTTTTTTAGCGTGTCTTCAACGATTTTGCGGACATCTTCTTCTGTCAGGTTACCTTTGGCTTCTTTTGCTTTTGCGATTCCTGCCTTGATATCTGCCAAAGCGACATTGAGTTTATTGGCATCGTACCCTGACTTGTCCTTGTTTTCAGCATTGATATCTGATAAGGCTTTTAGCTCCTCTTGGGCCAAGTCTTTATTAGCTTGCGGTACTTTGGCACCATTGGCCTCTAACGAGTAGTAAATCCCTGCTAGGGCGCTCTCTCCTGTAACTGGAATAGGAGCTGCAACTGTGATTTTGGCATGCTCCACTCCCAGCGTCACTGCTGCGTTACGGTACATATCTTGCGTCACCTTGGTGATATTTTCAGGCGTTTCAATCTTGACTTCTAGAGGCGACTTATCCCCCAGCTTTTGAATCTTGGCTGATGAATAGAGCTGTAGACTAGCATCATTAGCCACATTCATAATTTTCGAATAGATATCAGGTGTCATAGTTTTGATATCTTTGGTGTCTTTTGATGCGTCATAGCCAAGTTTGCTAAGAGTTTGGTTTTTCTGGTCTTCAGATAGAGAAGAACCTAGGACATATTCGGGTTGTACATAGGTTTCATCGATTACTTTTTGAACATCAGTTGCTGCGTGGACACTCGTCATAGCTGTTACGGCCCACAATACTGCAGCACTTGTTAGAAAGAATTTCTTTCTCATGGGGTATTCCCTCCTTTACCCTTCTAGGTTAATAAAACAATCTTAAAGAAAGCTTATAGTGAAAAACACCTGGTCAAACCAGATGTTTAGAAGAAATTAAAGAATTTCATGATATAGAGATTAAAGCGAACCTGTCTCGAGTAGTAATAATTTCCACCATTTTCATAGAGTTCGGCTCCGTGAAAGATAGAAATAGGGTTGATATAGGTATAGGTCTTCCCTGTAGTATTACCAAGGATTGGAGCGACCGTTTCTCGGGAGTAACGCTTGGCTAGGGCCAGAGTATTTTCCTTGCCATTCTGAGCGATAAAGTCGATATAGGCAGGTCCAAAATTATAGGCTTGAACAGCGGTCCAGACATCTACTCCTTTGCTCTGTGCCAAATAGAGATTATCTGTTAGTGTCTGAACCCCTTGGCGAATACTAGAGGCATCGTCTTTGATGGTATTGGTAGCGCCACTAGCAGACTCACTAGACTGCATGACATCCCGCTCTTTTCCCTTCGTTTCCGTATAAATCATGGCGAGCACCAACTCTTCATTGGCTGGAGTATCTCTTTCGCTCAAGATTTCTCGCACCATGGGTTGGTAGGTCATGACTTGTTTAACATCCTGATGGATATGATAAGCTTTGTATCCTGCGAAAAGGAAGACTGCTAGCACAAGCACTCTTCTTATAAATTTAAACATTATTTACTTTGAATATCCTCGATATTTTTGATTAAGATAGAATAGGTTCCATTGTCATTTTGGATAAACTCAACAGACTGCGCATCTTGATAGACGTTATTGGGAACGATGAGTTCAATTCCATTTGACAAGGAAAGTTTTTGATTTTCAAATTTCTTGAGCTGACGACTGGCATCAATTTCATCAAACTGGACTGGTTCTGGTACGGCTTCCTTGACTTGGTCGATAAAGCTCAAACGAGCTGTCAGATTGTTGTCAAAAAGGTCATTAGCCAATTTTTCAGGTGACAGTTCATTGCTTTCTTCAAGATTGTTGAAAATCGCTGATTTGACCTTGGATTGAAACTGAAAATCATCTGTGTTAAAGGATTCTGCAATTCTCTGGGCCGTTTTTTCCAGTTCCTTGATGGATTTTTTTGGCGAAATCTTAGGTGCAACAGCTAGGAGATTTTCTGAAAAGTAGTTCAAAAAAGTCCCATTGTACTTGATGCGTTTTTCGATGAGATGGTACTTGCGGCTTTGAAGATTGACCACCAAAGCCTCATCAGCCCCCGTTCCAAATCCAGGCAGGTTATTCTGAGTCAGCTTGATTGGATTATCAACTTCTCCACCGAGGTGGATCAAGGTCTCGCGCAGGGCAATTCGCAAGAAAGCAAAATGTTCAACGCCTTCTTTAGAAAACTGAACAAAAACCAAGTCATTGGTCTTGAGATTTTCAGAAATGCTAAACTCCTCTTTCCAGAGATTAGCCAGTGTTACTGATGTCTCCACCAAATCGTCTGTGATGTGATTGAAGAAGGGATTTTCTTCTTCGAAAATCCCAGTCTTAGCTTCATCTGAATACACACGTTCAATTTTTTTACGCAGGTATTCCTCGATTTTTGGAGTGATATTGAGAAACTTATCCGCTAGAAACAGCTCGGTTTCATCTGGGCTGAACTGATGGATAATAGCTTTCTTAATATAAATGTCCATAAAAGTATTAGTCCTCGTATAGTGGGAAGGCATCTGTCAATTCTTTGACCGCACTTCTCACTTCTTCTAATACAGCCTCATTTTCTGCATTTTTAAGGGTTTTAATGATGAGTTCAGCCACTTTACGGCTTTCTTCTTCACCAAATCCACGTGCAGTGATGGCTGCTGCTCCGATACGAATTCCACTTGTCTTGAATGGTGACAAGGTTTCGTATGGAATTGAGTTTTTATTTAGGGTAATATTAACTTCATCCAGCAAGTTTTGAGCCACTTTTCCGTTTTCTACAACCTTAGTCACATCCACTAGGAAGAGATGATTTTCAGTACCACCTGAGATGATACGGAAATCAGGGTCTTGCAAGAAGACTTCAACCATAGCCTTGCTGTTTTTGATGACATTAGCAGCATATTCCTTGAAGGCTGGGTCCAAAACTTCTTTGAATGAAACCGCCTTAGCAGCAACAACATGCTCTAAAGGACCGCCTTGAATACCTGGGAAAATAGCTGAGTTGATTTTCTTAGCTAGGTCCTCATCATTTGTCAAGATCAAACCACCACGCGGTCCACGAAGAGTTTTGTGGGTCGTTGTTGTAGTGATATGAGCGTATGGTACTGGGCTTGGATGAAGTCCAGCTGCAACCAAACCAGCGATATGGGCCATATCGACCATAAGCTTAGCCCCAACAGCATCTGCGATTTCACGGAATTTTGAGAAGTCGATAATTTGAGAATAAGCTGATGCACCTGCTACGATTAGTTTTGGTTTTACTTCTTGGGCTTGTTTCAAGATTGCATCAAAGTCCAAGAGTTCCGTTTCAGGATCCACACTGTAAGAAACAAAGTTGTAGGTTTGACCAGAGAAGCTAACTGGAGCTCCGTGGGTCAAGTGTCCACCTGCTGCCAAATCCATCCCCATAACGGTATCACCTGGCTCAATCAAGGCCATGTAAGCCGCACAGTTGGCTTGGCTTCCTGAGTGAGGTTGGACATTGGCGAATTTAGCACCGAAAATTTCTTTTGCACGTTCAATAGCTAGAGTTTCTACCACGTCTACTACATCAGTTCCACCATAATAACGACGTCCTGGGTAACCCTCGGCATATTTGTTTGTCAAGATAGACCCTTGAGCTGCCATAACAGCCTTGGAAACCACGTTTTCCGAAGCAATCAACTCGATATTGTTTTGTTGGCGTTCTTCTTCTTTGGCAATAGCATTCCAGAGATCAGCATCGTATGCTTTAAAATCGTCTTTGTCAAAAATCATAGGTCTTCTCCTTTATAGTGTGACTGGTCCTTTAGTTTTTTTTCAATAAGAAAATCAACTAAAAGATGCGAATAAACCGTTTCTGCACTTTATCACAAGTATAACCAACTTTTTCATAAAATGCATGAGCTCCCAGACGATGATCAGCAGAGTTTAAGCGGATAAACCCATAACCCCGTCTTTTTGCTTCTTGATCCAACCCTTGCAGTAAGTTTTTACCGATACCTTGCCCTTGTGCTTGAGGTGAAACCGCTAAGCCTAAGATATTAAATCCTGCTTTGGAATAGAGGGATTCGTAAACCTCGGCATGGACATATCCAAGTAGGACATGGCTGACTTCATCCTCATAACCAAGTAGGAAATGATGAGAATCCTGAGACAGTCTAGCTAGTTGACTAGCTGTGTCCTCTGAACTAAAAGAGTAGCCCAAAGCCTCTTGGTTAATCTCACATATAGCATTCACATCTGTTGCTTGCAAATCTCTTAGCATCTCATTCCTCCTCAAAAGAAATCTCTGGCAACCGAGCAAGAATATCTTCTCGCTTAATCGCCCCCTGGCGTAAGATTTTCACCTTATCTCCAGACAAATCCAAAATCGTCGAATCCTGTCCAGTTAAAGAAGCATCGTCCTCCAGACCCAGAACCTCTTGGTCAAAATCCTCTAGAATTTGAGCAAACGTCACTCCACTCGCCTGACCCGAGATATTGGCAGACGGCCCAATCAAAGGACCTGTCTCTCGAATCAAATCAAGTGTAATGGGGTGACTCGGCATCCGAAATCCGACAGTTGCAAGACCAGAGTTGACCCAATAAGGAACTCGGTCATTGGCTTCGAGGATAATGGTCAAGGGACCCGGTAAAAAGGCCTCTACAAGCTTTTGTAGATAAGTTGGCTGTTTCTTTGAAAAGTGCAAGATGTCCTCTAGAGAAGCGACATTAAGATTGAGTGCCTTATCTCTAGGACGACGTTTGAGTTGGTAAACATGGTAGACAGCTTTTTCGTCTAAGGCCTTAGCAAAGAGACCATAAACTGTCTCTGTAGGCAAAACAACAGCTCCGCCCTTTTCCAACTCTTGTCTAATCCTGTCCATCATCAACTACAACCATCCTATCTTGACCAAATTGGTCCTTGAGTGTTCGTACTCGTTTTTCAGGAAGATGTTTCCTAAAAAGCGCAGGAACACTTTGACCTTGCTTGTATCCAATTTCAAGGTAAATCTTACCACCATCTGCGAGATAGTCTTTTGCATCTTCCGCAATTCTGCGATAAATAGCTAGGCCATCCTCATCTGCAAAAAGAGCTAGATGAGGCTCCGAATGTAAAACATTCAAACCGACCTCTGACTCATCTTCACGAGAGATATAGGGTGGATTGGATACAATTATATCATATTTTTCAGAAATTTCTGCAAAACAATCAGATTTTTTGAAAAATATATTAAGATTTTGATTTTTGGCATTCTCAGATGCAAGCTGCAAAGCCTCTTGTGAAATATCTGCTGCTGTCACTGACCAATCTGGTCTGTTTTTTGCTAGTGCGAGGGCTATGGCACCACTTCCAGTTCCAATATCTAGGACCTTAAGATTTTCCTCAGGTTTTTCTGTGAGGATGAGTTCCACCAACTCTTCTGTCTCTGGACGAGGAATCAAAACCCGCTCATCTACTTTTAACTGCATTCCAAAAAATTCTGCGTGACCAATGATGTACTGCGCCGGTTTGTGAGCCACTAACTGCTGGTAAATTTCTTCTACAAAATTTTCTTCCTCTTTTGTCACTTCCTGCTGAAGAGCAAAGACAAAGTCCGTAAAAGAGAGATTTTTTAGGCTACGGTAGACAAAAGAGAGGCTTTCTGCTTCCTCTCCTTGTCTTATCAACTCTTCTTCAAAATCTGAAAATAATTGAGCTAGTTTCATTATTTATTTAATTCTTCTAATTTTTGTGTTTGGTCATAGAGCACTAAGGCATCCACAACTTCATCCAATTTACCAGACAAGATGGTATCTAGTTTTTGGAGGGTCAATCCAATACGGTGGTCTGTGACACGGTTTTGTGGGAAATTGTAAGTACGGATACGTTCTGAACGGTCACCAGTACCGATTGTCGACTTACGCTCAGCGTCTTGTTCATCTTGGGCAATCTGAGCAAAATGGTCAGCCACACGCGCACGAATAATCTTCATAGCCTTCTCACGGTTTTTCTGCTGGGTACGTTCTTCCTGCATCTCAACCTTGATATTGGTCGGCAAGTGAACAATACGAACGGCAGTCGCAACCTTGTTGACGTTCTGACCACCAGCACCAGATGCGTGGTAGATGTCAACACGAAGGTCTTTTGGATCAATATCGTACTCTACTTCTTCCACTTCAGGCATGATTAGAACTGTCGCTGTTGAGGTGTGGACACGGCCTTGGCTCTCTGTCACAGGGACACGTTGCACACGATGTGCACCAGACTCATACTTAAGCTTAGAGTAAACGGACTGACCGGAAACCATGGCTACGACTTCTTTGAAACCACCTACGCCGTTCATTGAGGCTTCCATAACTTCAAAGCGCCAGCCTTGGGTTTCCGCATACTTTTGGTACATAGTTAGCAAATCTCCAGCGAAGAGGGCTGCTTCGTCTCCACCAGCTGCCCCACGGATTTCAAGGATGATGTTCTTGTCATCGTTTGGATCCTTTGGAAGGAGCAAGATTTTTAGTTTTTCTTCATATTCTTCTTTTTCAGCCTTGGCATCTTTGAGTTCTTGCTTGGCCATTTCTTCCAAGTCTGCATCTCCGCCTGATTCCTTAATCATCTCTTCAGCATCAACGATGTTTTGAAGGACTTGCTTGTACTCACGGTAAGCTGTTACCGTATCACGAGTAGAAGCTTCTTCTTTCGAAAGCTCCATGAAACGCTTGGTGTCTGAGACGACATCTGGGTCACTGAGCAATTCTCCTAGTTCTTCATAACGGTCTTCTACAGCTTGTAGTTGATCATAGATGTTCATTTTTTCTCCTTAGTTCTCAATTGTTAGATCATAGATTGCTACTACTTCGTTCTCAAATATTTCCCCAGTTTCTTTAAATCCATAACTGAGGTAACAAGATCTTGCATGTTCATTTTCTGGTTCATAAGACAACCAAAGTTTATTGCCTAAACCTGCTGGCGCTGTCTGAACATAGTCCTGCACTTTATCCATAATTGGTTTAAAATATCCTTGATTTTGAAAATTCTTATCAATCATAAAACGAAATAGTAAATAATTTCCACTACTAATTCCGATCTTTTTATCATAAGCTATCATCACAAAACCTATAATTGCATCATTATCATAAACTGCCAATGGAGCTACAAAATCTCCATTTTTAGTGTAGACATATGCTTCAGCTAAACTAATTGCGTTGGTTGCAATGAATTGCTTTTGATATTCCTTGACATCCAAATTCAAAACATCAAAATAATTTTCCATTGCAACATCTCTTAGTTCAATTGTCATAGTTATGCTCCTTGTTAGATGCTATCATTGGCGCAAAATAATGTTTACGGCAAACCGAGATATAGGTTTCATTGCCACCGATTTGAATTTGTTCGCCATCATAGACTGGCACACCATCGTGCGTACGCAACACCATAGTCGCCTTTTTCTTACAGTACTGACAAATGGTCTTGATTTCGTCAATCTTGTCTGCTAAGAGCAAGAGGTATTTGGAACCTTCGAACAATTCATTGCGAAAGTCATTCTTCAAACCAAAAGCCATGACAGGTATGTCTAACTCATCAACAACACGAGCTAGGTCATAAACATGGTGACGCTTGAGAAACTGGGCCTCATCGACCAACACACAGTAAGGTTTTTCAGGTAAGTCTCGGATATAGCCGAAGATATCTGTCGTTTCCTCAATCGCAATGGCTGGGCGTTTCATGCCGATTCGACTCGACACATAGCCAACACCGTCACGCGTATCCAGAGCCGAAGTCATAATCACAACTCCCTTTCCTTGCTCCTCGTAGTTATAGGCTACCTTAAGAATCTCAATCGTCTTACCAGAGTTCATGGTCCCATAACGATAATACAACTGTGCCATGCTTCTATTTCACGTCCATTTCTAAATTTTTGCTACATTCTAGTATATCATAATTTTCTGAAGCTTTAAACGGCAAAATGTGGTAAAATAGAAGAAATCAAAAACTAGTGGAGGAAGCTATTATGCCATTTGTACGCATCGATTTATTTGAAGGTCGCACGCTCGAGCAAAAGAAAGCTCTTGCTAAGGAAGTAACGGAAGCTGTTGTCCGCAACACTGGAGCCCCTCAATCAGCCGTTCATGTCATCATCAACGACATGCCAGAAGGAACCTACTTCCCTCAAGGGGAAATGCGCACCAAATAATCCAGCTTAAGCAGAATTGCTTAGGCTTTTTCAATCTCCAAGTAGCATCCATTGAAGAAATAGTCTAATTTTGTTACAATTTGAAGAGATGCTTGGATACCTATCCTAAGAAAAGAAATACAAAAGGAAATAGTATGATTACACGTGAATTTGATACCATCGCTGCTATCTCTACTCCACTAGGTGAAGGAGCCATTGGTATTGTCCGCCTGAGCGGAACAGATAGTTTTGCCATTGCGCAAAAGATTTTTAAAGGAAAAGACTTGAGCAAGGTTGCAAGCCATACCCTCAACTACGGTCACATTATTGACCCGCAGACAGGGAAGGTCATGGACGAAGTTATGGTTGGAGCTATGAAGTCTCCAAAGACCTTCACTCGTGAGGATATTATCGAGATTAACACTCACGGTGGGATTGCGGTGACCAATGAGATTCTCCAACTAGCTATCCGTGAAGGAGCTCGATTGGCTGAACCGGGTGAATTTACCAAGCGTGCCTTTCTAAACGGTCGTGTGGACTTGACACAGGCTGAGGCGGTGATGGACATCATCCGTGCCAAGACTGACAAGGCCATGAATATCGCAGTCAAACAATTGGACGGTTCTCTTTCTGACCTCATTAATAATACTCGCCAAGAAATCCTCAATACACTTGCCCAAGTTGAGGTCAATATCGACTATCCTGAGTATGACGATGTTGAGGAAGCTACTACCGCTGTTGTCCGTGAGAAGACTATGGAGTTTGAGCAATTGCTAACCAATCTCCTTAAAACAGCTCGTCGCGGTAAGATACTTCGTGAGGGAATTTCAACTGCCATCATCGGACGCCCCAACGTTGGTAAATCGAGCCTCCTCAACAATCTCCTTCGTGAGGACAAGGCCATCGTTACAGACATCGCTGGTACCACCCGTGATGTCATCGAAGAATACGTCAATATCAATGGTGTTCCTCTCAAATTGATTGATACAGCTGGTATTCGGGATACAGATGATATCGTGGAACAAATCGGTGTCGAACGTTCTAGAAAAGCCCTCAAGGAAGCTGACTTGGTACTACTAGTACTAAATGCCAGTGAACCACTGACCGCCCAAGATCGCCAACTCTTAGAAATCAGCCAAGATACCAACCGCATTATTCTACTTAATAAAACGGATCTTCCTGAAGCGATTGAAACTTCAGAACTCCCTGAAGATGTCATCCGTATTTCAGTTCTTAAAAACCAAAACATTGATAAGATCGAAGAGCGTATTAACGATCTCTTCTTTGAAAATGCTGGTTTGGTCGAGCAAGATGCTACTTACTTGTCAAATGCCCGTCATATTTCCTTGATTGAAAAAGCAGTTGAAAGCCTACAAGCTGTTAATGAAGGTCTTGAACTGGGGATGCCAGTTGATTTGCTTCAAGTTGACTTAACCCGTACTTGGGAAATTCTCGGAGAAATTACTGGTGATGCTGCTCCAGATGAACTCATTACCCAACTCTTTAGCCAATTCTGTTTAGGAAAATAAGAAAAATCCATGATCGTTCATTCGGTCATGGATTTTATTGTCTTTATTAGTAATCTGGTCTTAAGACTCCTGTTACGGTTGCCTTAGTTGCTTCATAGTCGCCATCTACGACAACTTTGATAATGCGTTTGGCATCTTCTTCTGGTGCTGGAACTAGAGGTAATCTAGTTGGTCCCGCTTCAAATCCCATGTAGTTCAAAACTGCCTTAACTGGAGCAGGACTTGGATAAGAAAAGAGGGCATTGACTTTAGGAATGAACTTACGTTGAATAGCTGCAGCTTTCTTCATATCGCTTTCTGCAATGGCAGTGAACATCTCGTGCATCTCATCTCCATTTGTATGGGATGCAACAGAGATAACTCCATCTGCACCAAGGTTCATGGCATGGAAAGCATCTCCATCCTCACCAGTATAGACCAAGAACTCTTCTGGTTTATGCTCAATCAAGTAAGCCATATTGGCCAAACTAGTACATTCCTTGACACCAATGATATTTGGATGGTCAGCCAAACGAAGCATGGTTTCTGGAGTTAATTCGACAACCACACGTCCTGGGATGTTATAGATGATAATAGGCAAGTCAGAAGCATCTGCAATAGCTTTAAAGTGCTGATACATACCTTCTTGAGAAGGTTTGTTGTAGTAAGGTACGATTGCAAGCCCAGCAGCGAAACCGCCAAATTCTGCTACTTCTTTGACAAACTCAATCGAGTCACGTGTATCATTGGTACCTACACCCGCAATCAAAGGAACACGTCCATTAACAATCTTTTGTACAGCTGCAAAGAGTTCCAACTCTTCATCGTGAGTCAAAGTTGGACTCTCAGCAGTTGTTCCAGCTAGGAGAATGCCGTCTGTGTGATGGGCCAATAAATGCTCAATCAAGGCTGGAATGGCATCAAAGTTGATGGAACCATCCTCATGGAAAGGGGTAATAAAGGCTGTGATGATTTTACACTCTTTTAAATCTTGATAAGACATGAGAAACACCTCTCTATTTCAAAGAAGGAGTTCATCTGAACTCCTAAACGATATGACTATTTTAATTCAAATTTCAACTCAGCTGTTGGACGAACCAATCCACGTTCGTGAAGCGTTTCTGCGATCTGAACTGAGTTCCAGGCAGCACCTTTGAGAAGGTTATCTGAAACAACCCACATGTGGATTCCTTTTTCAGCATCCAAGTCTTTACGGATACGACCAACAAAGGTATCACGTGAACCAACTGCATTGATGGCTTGCGGATAGATTTGATGAGCTACATCATCTTCAAGAACTGCACTTGGAAAGGCTGCGATAGCTGCTTTCACTTCTTCGATTGGGGCCACTTCTTTTGTTTCAATGTAAACAGACTCAGAGTGAGCTGACAAGACGGGAATACGCACACATGTTGCAGACACTGCGATGCTGTCATCTTCCATGATTTTCTTCGTTTCCTTGGTCATCTTCATCTCTTCGTAAGTGTAATCATTGTCCGTGAAGACATCGATTTGTGGAAGAGCGTTAAAGGCGATAGGATAGTGTTTCTTGTCACCACCTGAAGGCAAGATTTCTGCATGCAAATCACGAGGATTCACACCGTCATTCAAGACTTCACGAAGTTCACGTTGTGTTTCAAGAATCGCTCCCATACCAGCACCTGAAACCGCTTGGTAAGTTGAAACGATGATACGGTCCAAGCCCCATTTTTGACGAACTGGCTCAAGAGCCACCATCATTTGGATTGTTGAACAGTTAGGGCAGGCAATAATCCCGTTGTGGGCATCAAGTGCATGAGCATTGACCTCTGGAACAACCAAAGGAACATCTGGATTTTGACGGAAATAAGATGTGTTATCTACTACTACCGCTCCAGCTTGAACTGCGTATGGTGCATACTTAGCTGATGTCGAACCACCTGCTGAGAAGAGTGCAATATCAACACCCTCAAAAGCTGTCTCAGTTGTTTCTTCAATCGTAATATCTTGGTCTTTAAATTTCAAAGTTTTGCCTGCTGAACGTGCAGAAGCAAGGTAACGAATTTTATCGATTGGAAGTGTTGATTCTTCCAACATTTTTATCATCTGAGCTCCGACAGCACCTGTCGCGCCGACTACAGCAACTGTATATCCCATAAATAACCTCTTTCGGAATTTTCTAAAAATTTCTATAATAGATGTATTATACTACTTTTTCCAGAAATTGAAAAGCATTTTTGGGTTATATTTTCTGAAAATTAAAAATCCCTAGTCATTGACCAGGGACTAAGAGGCATCTTCATGTGATGAGCAGGTTCACACAACTCATCAAGGTCCGCTCCTGCGTTATGACCTCCTTATGCTCAATAGCAGTCCAAAGACTACCTATCGACTCATCGCAGGTTTTATTCTACTATGCTTTGCTGACTTTGTCAAGGCTAATGCGGGGGAAATATAAAAAACTCTCGAATATCAAGAGTTTTCTTGTCTATCTAATGCTAATTGCCGGGATTGAACCGGCGACCTCATCCTTACCATGGATGCGCTCTGCCAACTGAGCTAAATCAGCTTACCTAAAAAGTATACTATAGTTCTATGCTCTTGTCAAGCGCTCTCTTTTAAATTTCTGAAATGAAAAAAGCTAGATCTATCAAGAATCTAGCTTATAAACTTCTTATTTTGTTAGATCGATTCGCTGTCCTAGTTTTCCGATTAGGATTGCACCAACGATAAGAGATGCAAACTCTCCAATTCCTGTAGAAAACCAAGTGAAAAAGAATGGAGCTTCAGCAACGATATGAAGTTCTGCTGCAATGGTAATCATTGAAATTGAGAATAGGATTGAAAATAAGAAATGATCTTTTCGAATCAAACCATTGAACAAATAGTCTTCCTTATACTTGCTAAAGAGCCAAACACCTAGACTAAGGAAAACTAGAGTAGATCCCCCGCCGACAAAGACATCAATTATGCCAAAACTAAAGAAATTAGCAATCATACAACCAATCGTCACACCGATGATGTATTTAGGATTGTAAAAAGCCAAAAAATTCATCATCTCAGAAATACGGAACTGGTAAGCACCATAGCTAATGGCATTCAGTGGTGGGGTAATGGTCAAAACCACATAGATAGCAGCAACAATAGCAATATCTGCCATGTCACGAACAGTTAATTTTTTCATGTTTTCTCCTTTGGCGGTTTCCCGCGTAAAATATGCTTGGTGAAAGAAGCTAAGCACCAAGGGTTGAGGTTATCAACCTCACTAGTATAGCACATTAGCCAGTTTTATGCTATACTAAAATCATGAAAAAACTAATAAAAGCTTTCTTTGATAATGAAATCCTTGCCTATCTATTTTTTGGTGGCGCTACTACTTTGGTTTCTATTGTATCGCGTTTACTTATTTACCATATCAGCCACCAGGAAATCCTCGCAACTGCCCTCGCTAATATTATCGGGATTCTCTTTGCCTTTCTCACAAATGATACAATTGTCTTTAAACAAGAGAGAAGAAATTGGACAACCCGTCTGGCTAAATTTTTCTTAGCTCGTCTCTCAACACTTGGTCTTGACGTTCTTTTAACTTATATCTTTGTTACAACTTTTCCTGATATTATTGGCCAGTTTGTCGAATTTAATATAGATAGGGTTAATACGGTTGAAACTATCCTAGCGCAAATTTTGATCATCATTTTAAATTATATTTTCAGTAAAATCTATATTTTTAAAGGGGGCAACTGACCACTTTGAGCGTTCAAGTTGCTTTTTGTCACAATTTAGGATATAATAAATCAGAAAATTAGGAAAGGAATTTATGAAAATGTTAAAGGATCTTAAAGCATTTTTGCTTCGTGGTAATGTTGTTGACCTTGCTGTCGGTGTGATCATTGCCTCTGCATTTGGTGCTATCGTTACTTCATTTGTTAACGATATCATCACTCCACTTCTATTGAACCCAGCTTTGGAAGCTGCGAAAGTACAAAACATCGCTGAGCTTGCATGGAATGGTGTTACATATGGTAAATTCTTAAGCGCTGTTATCAACTTCCTTGTTGTGGGTACAGTTCTCTTCTTCGTTATCAAAGGTATTGAAAAAGCTCAAAGCCTTCGTAAGAAAGAGGAAGTGGTTGAGGAAGCACCTGCTGCTCCAACTGAACTTGAAGTTCTTCAAGAAATCAAAGCTCTTCTTGAGAAAAAATAAAACAGATAAAGGATCTAGCTTAAAGCTAAATCCTTTTTTCTTTACTCTTTTGGTAACTTCCCAGCCTTTTCGAGCATTTTCTTAATCAAGTAAGGCATCTTCACATTTTCACGGCCTTTTTTCTCAATGAGCTTTTTGACAAATTCTGGCATCTGAAGGTCGTCTGTCTCCTCCATAATGTCCTTGGTAGTTGCCGAAGGTGCTAACTCATCGAAGGTTTCTTCTTCTGGGAGAAAAGCTTTAAATTCTTTGTTTTCGTTGGCTCTTACAGTAGCAACTAAAGCGTCAATTAAACGGCTATCCGTATTGGGCATAGGTGGACGATGGTAGGTGATATCTAATTCTTGACACAACTCATAACATTCCACATCATTATCGAACAAGACTTCAATGTGCTCACTGATAAAACTAATCGGGACAAAAATATAATGCTCTGGATGTTGCTTTTGTTCTCGTAAATATTCTAAGACATCTGGCTTGATCCAAGGTATTCCAATATCGCTTTCGCTCTGCCAAGTATTGGTATACTGGTCGGCTGTTAGGCCGAGTTGTTCAGCAATTAGCTTGCTATTATCGAAAATCTGATCGATATAAGGATCTCCATAGTCTAAGGCGAAAATGGGAACACTGTGAGCTGAAAAGATTACCTTGAAAGTTTCTTCTCCCACATGATTTCGTAAAATTTTGCTAATCTCATCTGTCCAGAAGTCCAGCAAGGGCTGTTGTTGATACCAGTCCTTAATAACTAAAAATCGGATCTGCTGGCTTTCCAGAAACTTTTCATACCCCATGACTGAGTAAAAGGAATAATGAGGTTCCAAAATCAAGCAGATACATTCTTCAACACCATCAGTTTCCATCTGCTTGATCACGTCTGGAATAAAGGGACGAGAAAATTTGTTGGCAAAGTAGATACCGTACTCCTGACCTAATCGTTCTCTAACTAGCGCAACTTCTTCTCGCGTAATCCGCTGCAAGGGCGTCCCACCGATAAGGACGTAGTTGTCATAGAGGGTCTGAATTTCGTGATCTTGGGGTCTGACTCCACGACGAATGTTTGTAAAAAATTCTGCTACTCCTTCAAAACTAATCTCCTCTGGAGATCCAAAGGTCATCATTAATATTGCTTTTTTCATGTTATCATCCTTATGTTATTATTTTCACTATCTATTCTATCATGAAAGAAAAAAATAGTAAACGCTTCCGACGTCTACTATTTCTTTTGTTCTTTTGTTTTTCTATCTCGTCTTATGATTAGGATGATAACGACAAGGAGTAAAATGACGATAATCAGGAGAAGAAAGGCAAGGATATAAATCCAATGCGTTGGTATACCTTGGTCAAAATAGCGTGTTCCTACTGCTTCCCCACTTTTATACTGGGAGGCTTTTACTGGTGCATCCGTTATTTTAGCTAAAAGGATATGTCGTCCATTAGTTATATTAAGGAAACAGGTGCTTAATAAAACAATCTTATCCGTTGAAGTCAAGGAAACATCTCGCTTGTATTTGGCTTTGCTTAACAGATACTGATAGTAAGCCTGATGTTCCTCGTCATTGGAACTCAGAGTTCGATAAATCTCCGTGTCATAAGCATCCACTTCTAAAATCCCAAAAATCTCAAGACCACGTTCACGACCATTGTAGTAGATAGAACCATAGCGATGCTTTTCAAAAAACTCTTGATCCGCAAACTTTTGTATCTCACCAAACATGGCACCAGAGGCCATAGAGTGACCGTATATGATGGTGTTAAAGTCGGTAAAGTTAGGGTTAAAACGATAGTCTAGAAAAATAGACCCCGACACAGTATAATCACCAAAGGCATTTCGATCAAGGTATTTAACATTATCCTGACTCTGCAAGAGAGGATAGTCTACCTTGGTCCCATCAAGGCTAATCCAACCACAAACATCCTTGTTGAGGTGCTGCAAGGTTTCAAAGCCCGTACTGCTGGCATCCTTTTCAATGGGATTATAATGATCGTAGTCACTCGCAAGGACTCTATCAGCTGTAAAAAGACAGAAAAAAGCTAGAAAGAGGGATAGAATGACCTTTATGACTTTGTGATTCGTACTTGTTTTCATATTCCCTTCTTTCTCCTTTCTAGCCTTGAAAATAAAAGAGCAAGAGAGGCTGTCCCTTTCTCTTTTATTGGTAGTTTAGTCAGTAATGGTATCTGCTCCTTCCTCCTTTCCTTCTCTTCTACGACGCAATATCAAGTAGAGGATGATGAGCAAGAAGATCAATAACAAGAGCAAGATAAATAAGATGATGTACCATATCCACAAAGGAATCGATGAGAGAAATCGTCCGAGCGACGAATCATCAAAGACACTGTAAGGGAATGGTTTTGATTTTTTCGTATGGAAGGTGTTCTTTGGAACCGTATCCGTAATCTTGGCAACTACGATATGTCTCCCATTTGTTACGTCTAGGAAACAGGTACTGAGGAGGATGATATGGTCATTTGGCCCCAGTGTAATATCCCGCTTGTGAATGGCAACCGAGAGTAAGTGATCGATATATTCTTGGCGCCGATCATCCCCACTGATACCTGGATCGTAGATGTTAAAGTCATAGGCGTCCACCTCGAGCATCTCAAAGATCTCAAGACCTTTTTCAACACCATTATAGTAAATACTACCGTAACGATGCTGATCAAAAAATTCCTTATCAGAAAACTTTGCTACATCTCCAAACATAATCCCATTTTCTACATGGTGTCCGTAGATAATGGTATTAAAGTCTTCGAACTTGGATTCATTTCGAGCCTCAAGAAAGATAGCTCCTGTTGCGGCAAATTCTCCCTTGGAGTCCTTGTTCAGGTATTTTTCATTGTCTTTGGCTTGGACTAAGGGATAGTCGATATTGGTGCCATAGACATTGATCCAGCCGAGAACCTCTGGATTGACTTGCTGTAGCTTGTGAAAGCCAGAAAAACTAGCAAGCTCATCTTTCTCAGTAGTACTCACTGGTCTATAGGCCTCATACTCACTTGATGAAGCCTGAGAATAAACCTGATTGGAATCCCAAAGGGCGTAGAAACCAAAGAGAAAGACTAAGGCCGCCAAGAGGAGCAAGATATGATTCATCAATGCATCTACAGCAAGGACCATGCGCCTAGACAAACTCCTTTTTGGTTTCTCACGCTTGATTTTCATCGGTCAAACCAGTTGCTTAAGCTTGTCTGCGTTTTTTAGACAAAACAACAAATCCAGCCAAACCAAGACCAATCATCAAGATGAAAGGAAGGTTGTCAATCAAGAGACCAGTAGGGGTAACGTCTGGCAAGTTATTTGTGATAGTGTTGTCGTTTGGTTTTTCACCAACAAGGATACTATCTTGAGTGAAATTTGTAGAAACTGCACCAGCTTGGGTTTTCGAAGCTCCATTCTCCTTATAAGCTGCTGAAGCTGTGTATCCCTGAGATCCAGTTTCAACCAATTTATAACGAGTACCTGCAGGAATTGTGTCAAACACCAAAGATTGATCGTGGCGTAGTGTTATAGTTGTTTCTTGACCATAGACAAATGTTTTTGAGGTTTCACCGATTTTACCAGTGATGGATTGTGAAGTTTCTGTAGATGCTTTGGTAAAAGTAAGCTTGAAAGTGAAATCTTTTGATTTATCTGCAGTAGCACCTGATACAACTTTTTTAATTACTAAAGATTTAGCATTTGGGTCAACTTTTGAAACATTTGGTTTATTAGGGTTTGGTTCATTTGGATCTGTAATTTTACCAGCATTTTTACGATAAATGTTAGTGAAAAGATCATATTTGTAAGTAGTTCCACTTTCAGATGGTTTTACCTTACCATTCACACTTGGAGTGACTTGTTTAAAATACACAGAAGAAATATATGTTCCTCCTGTAGTTTTGTTCTTAACAATGACATGCATTTCATAGTTGCGATTATCGTATGTCATAGAATCAATAGGTGAACCATTTTTTTGAATAACTTTCCAACCAACATTTTGTTTTTCAGCAACAGTGTAAACATATTCTCCAGCATGTGTATAGTTCACTTCTCTAAAAATATCGCCAGTTTCTTTCTTAATGCTAGTTTGGCCAGTTGTTAAAACGTCTGTTCCAGAATAAGATACATTTTTATCTGTAATTTGACCATTAGTAGAATCAATTGTTTCATAAGGTGCACCATTTGATGATGTACCAGTTTTAGGGGTGAAAGTAAATGTAAAGGTTGCTTCAGGTGTTGTAATTCCTTCCGCAATATTCAATACCTTATTAATAGAAACTTTTGCACTTGTTTCACCATTTGCTTTGGCAGTTGCCACATCATTATCATCCGCAAATGTTGGCACTCCTCTAAAGACCGACAAGGCGGTTACAGCTGCAATACTTGCAGTAACTAATTTTTTCAAAAATGTTTTTTTCATGATTATTCCTTTTATTTTTAAATTTCTTTTTTCATAAATTGTCATCAAAAGCCCCGTCGCCTTAGGACTGTTACCACCTTGCCATGGGTATCCTGTATAGGAATGCTTCCAAAAGCACGACTGTCTACAGCCGTTGTTCGATTGTCTCCGAGGACAAAGAGTTGTCCTGCTGGGACTTTCATTGGGAAGGTAGCCCCTTCCTTATAGAGCAGCGTTTCTTTGTAGATATCCTGCTCTTGTTGAGGAGAACCGTTGATGATGAGACCATTTTCGTTTATATCGATCGTACTTCCTTCAGTTGCTATGACACGCGCCACTCTTTCCTTGCCCTTATAACTATAGACGAGCAGATCACCAATCGAATAGCGTTTATCCAACCTATAGTAGACAACTAAGTCGCCATCCTTTAAGGCTGGCTTCATACCATCGTCATTGTATCTCAATAGTCCAAAGACAAAAAAGTAAAGGGTGGCCAGTACAAACCCAACCATCAGAAGCTTACTGACTAAGTAGAGGATATCTCCCCATACACTCGGCGGAGACTTATCCCGATTGACTTGTGTTACTGTTTTCTTATGTTTCTTTTTAAGTAGCATTATTTTCTCCTATGTACCACTAGATATCCGAGTAGGATTGTAAAGAAGATTCCTCCTAGCGGAAGGATTATTCCTAACATGAGTGTACTGCTGAGGAAGTCAATTCCGGTTTCAGGTACGCTATTTTTATTGTTAGTGACTGTTGCAGCCTTATCTGAATCAAGAGTTCCCTCTTTGTTTTCATAGGAAACCTGATAACCTCGAGAAGAGCTGGCTTCTTCTTCAATGGTGAAATGGCTACCAAGTGGAAGTCCATCAATTTTTATTGTTTGATCTTTGTTGAGATCAATAGACGCTCGACCATTCGTAAATTGCAGAGGGGTTCTTTTATTATTCACCGTTGCATTATAGGTTCCATTCAGTGGGCTGTCCTGAGCATCCCTTATGTTAATGGTAATCTTGAAGGATTTTAATAGATTGGCAAATACCCCAGTAACCTTTTTTGTAACGGATAAACTTGGAAGCTTGTGATTCGTAACAGTGCTGGTTTCGTCTTTATTCAGATCACCCTCTTGATTTTCATATGTAACGTGGTAACCGTTCGTTGATGCCGCTTCTTCTTCAACCTTGTAATGAGTGCCATACGGGAGATATTTTAGAGATTTTTCGGCATTATGTGTTAATGGTATTTGAGCACGTCCATTAATAACTTTGATATCACCAAAAGTGCCATTTATAGGATTTCGTTCTTTATCAGTTAGCTTGATGTTAATATTAAAACTCTTATTCGATGTATCTTCAGGGACTAATATCTTTCTTATCGTCAAACTAGGTAATTGACGATAAAATACTTTAAAGGTTGGCGATTGGCCTGTTCCTTCTTTTTTTACTTCCTTAGTAAAACCGGGAACATCAGGAGCTATAAGATCATATTGATAACCCTTAGCTACTTTTTCAAAATTGGAAGTTTCACTTAGCTCACCTGCTTTTACTCCAACACTAGTTTTCCTGTATTCATTCTTGTCAGTTCCACCACTCTTGCTCTTTTGAATTAATTTAAAATCTAAAGCCTTAGGTTGATTAGCTGTAACTTTGCTACTTCCATTAACACCTTCCCACTTAACTTCCACTGGTACCGTTAATGGATCTGAAGGCTTAAAGGTTGGGTTGTCAGTGTATTCTTTAGTCTTGGTTTGAGTAGTACCGATTCCATAAGAATAAGTGACACTGGCACCTTTATTGGAGTAGAGTTTATTGACATCAGATCCCTCAGCATCACCAGCCTCTAGTTTTTTATCACCAGCAATAGCATCTAAGGCTTCTTGACTTGATGTAACAGTAAATTTGAGGGCGTACTTCACACTATCATCAAGAATGTAGTTAGGATTAAATTTTGCTGCTACTTCGACCAGACCATTTTCATTCTTCCTTGTTTCCAGCGTAACCTTATCTGATCCCAAGGTTTCCTCTTTATCGTTTTCGATTTTTACAACTCGAATATTTGAACTGTTATTGGGAAGAAGTTGAACATATTTGGACAAAACATCCTTGATGGTCACATGGTGAACACCTAGAGGAAGGATTTTCTTGGTGATTTCCTTAAATTGTTCTCTCAATTCCCTTTCATTGTTAGCGGATAATATTTCGTTTGGAATGGAAGAATTATAACTACCAATGTACTCTTTTAGTTTAGAAATACTATCTGTACTATTAGAGTAGCGGAATTTGATAGAATAAAATCCATCAATCTTGGGAGCAAGATAACCAGAAACTGTTTCAGTAAAGGTGTTTAGATTGGTTTGATACCACGATGGAGCTATTTCTGTTACACCATCATTATTGCTCCAATTGTAGATCGTATAGCCTCTAGTATCGTAGTACATGTTCGCAAAACCATCTGACAAGAGAATGACAACCTTTTTTGCACTTGATCTGGCTGACTGAAGTAATTCTGTTGCTGACTGAAGTCCTGCTCCAATATTTGTACCTGTACCTATTCCTCCTTCGTAACCAATCGAATCACCACTATTATCAACAGACATTCTAGAAACCATTCTTTTGGCTCCTTGAACATCATTGCTCCAGTTTAATACTGTCTTAGCATCATCATGAGAGGAAATACCAGAAAAGTACCCCGCCCAAGCTGGCCATTGATAATAACTATTGTAACGTTGGTTATCTATTTTCCCAGCAAATCCAACAATTGATAAACGGTTGTTAGAGTTTGAAAGGATTGTATCTATCAAACCACGACGACCTTTTTCACCTTGGAGTGTATTTTTCAGAGCTTGTAGCCTACTAATCAAAGCTCCATTAGAGGATTTTACATCCTGATATGTCATACTTCCAGATAAGTCTGCTACAAGTACGACATCTAGAGGATCTGACTGTATCTCAGCACCAAGTGCGGACGTTATATCCAAGGACAATTCATACTTGTCATCCTGTCCTGATATCGGAGTAATTGTCTTATGAAGACTTGTCTGGGGTTCTATGGTAGAATCCGCATTTAACAGACTTATCGGAGCACACAAAAAGAGAATAGCTAACAGTATAACTAAACGGCGCGCAATAATTTGAACTTTCTTAAAATCGAAGCGAATGTTCATTTTATTCTCCTTAACTAGAATGCACTAATATTGTTATTATATCAATCTAGTACATTTACAAGATAATTGTACAATAAAGTTCACGCAGTGTCAATTAATATGATTAATTTTATATTATGTTAATTAATAAAAGAGTATGATTCTTCTTTGTCTTTCAAACTATTCTATGGTAAAATGAAAAAAGAATAAAAAAATCTCATAAAATATCAATGCATATATTTTATTCTAAAATATCCAAGATCTCATTTGAAAGTCTATTGAATTTGAATTATTATATTTTTTCAAAATTCATGAAATTTTCAGAATGAAGCTTTTTCTGAAGTTTGCATTCTATTTTATGATTGTTAAAGGAGTTTTTATGACTTATCCGAACCTTTTAGATCGTTTTTTGACCTACGTTAAGGTCAATACGCGTTCTGATGAACACTCTACTACTACTCCAAGTACGCAAAGCCAGGTAGATTTTGCGACCAATGTTCTTATTCCTGAAATGAAACGTGTCGGTCTGCAAAATGTTTACTACCTCCCAAATGGTTTCGCCATTGGTACCTTACCAGCTAATGATCCTAGCTTGACACGCAAGATTGGCTTCATCTCCCACATGGATACTGCTGACTTTAATGCTGAGGGAGTTAATCCGCAAGTCATCGAATATTACGATGGTGGAGTTATCGACTTGGGTGATTCTGGATTTAAACTCGATCCTGCTGATTTCAAGAGCCTTGAGAAATATCCAGGCCAAACGCTTATCACAACTGATGGCACGACCTTGCTGGGGGCTGATGACAAGTCAGGGATTGCTGAAATTATGACTGCTATTGAATATCTGACTGCTCATCCCGAAATCAAACACTGTGAAATCCGTGTTGGTTTTGGCCCCGATGAAGAAATTGGCGTTGGTGCCAATAAATTTGATGCAGCTGACTTTGACGTTGACTTTGCCTATACTGTTGATGGTGGTCCGCTAGGAGAACTTCAGTACGAGACTTTCTCAGCAGCTGCCGCTGAACTCCATTTCCAAGGGCGCAATGTTCACCCTGGTACCGCTAAAGGCCAGATGGTCAATGCCCTTCAGCTAGCGATTGATTTCCACAACCAACTTCCAGCTGGTGACCGACCTGAATTGACTGATGGATACCAAGGTTTCTATCATCTTATGGATGTATCAGGTAGTGTAGAGGAGGCGCGTGCAAGCTATATCATTCGTGACTTTGAAAAGGATTCTTTTGAAGCGCGTAAAGCAGCTATGCAGTCTATTGCTGACAAGATGAATCAAGAACTTGGGAATGATCGCGTGACCTTGACTCTGACAGACCAGTACTACAATATGAAAGAAGTCATCGAGAAAGACATGACGCCTGTTACCATTGCCAAAGCTGTTATGGAAGATTTAGGGATCGCGCCAATTATCGAACCAATTCGTGGTGGAACAGATGGGTCTAAGATTTCCTTTATGGGGATCCCAACTCCAAATATCTTTGCAGGTGGTGAAAACATGCATGGACGTTTTGAATACGTCAGCCTTCAGACTATGGAGCGTGCGGTGGATACCATCATTGGCATTGTATCTTATAAAGACTAAAAAAGACGAGGTAGCTCAGCTACTTCGCCTTTCTTTTTATTCGTTTTACTGAGCACTTGGTTCAGACTCACTTTGCGCTTGTTTTTCTGTTTGTTGAGAAGCAGCTGCTTCACTGTCTTTCTCAGACTTAGATTGGCTATCAGTTTCACTTGCTTTTGAACGGAGTTCCTGGTTCAAGCTAATGATCTCTTTAGCTAGAGCGAGGAGGCCTTCTTTATCACTGCTTTTGGCTGCAAGTTGATCAAATAGGCCATCAACACGTTCAAAGTCAGCATCGGATCCCTTGTTATCCTCAAGATACTTGTGAAGAGAGAGCAAGACATTATAGAGTTTTTGGTAGATGATCACCGTTTGTGGATCTTGTTCTGCTTCTTTTTTCTCTCGTTGGATAGTCGCTGCAATACGATTTAAAAGATCCTCAAGTTGTGTTTTAGCTTCGTCAAGGTCTGCATTTTCCTTTTCAGTAGCCGCTTTGATATTAGCTGCTTCTTCAGCTAGGGATTGTTTGACACCATCTTCTTTGACACGTGCTAGGAGTTGAGCAGCTTTAGTTAGGAGAGCATCCACTTCTTCCTTCTTAACATGGCTAACCCGCTCTTCTGGCATAAAATCACCGTAGAGTTCTTTTAAGAATTCATAGATGGCGGTCTTAGCAGTTTGACTATCTACTTTTTCCGTATCTAGAATAGTCTTACCAGCTTTTGTAGATACGGGTTCTTCTTTGAGAGCCTCTTCTACTTCTAGCTTAGTTTGGTAAATAGTTGGGAATAGCTTGTTTAAGTCGGTTGCTTTTAGGAAAGATTGTGACTGGTAAAGTTCCCATGTCAACTTGGCAACACGGTTCCGAAGTTCTTCTCTCAAACGACCATCAGATACATGTTCATAGAAATACTTGATGTACTCTACTGTTGTAACTCCTGTCCGATCTCGGAAATCTTGCAAAGCCTGAAGTTTCGCTTCAATTGCAGCCAACTCTGTCTCATCCTGTGCTAGTTTTGCTTCCTGCAAATGTACCAAAAGATCTTTCTTAGGCAAGCCATAAGTATCTGTATCCAGTGTATTAATCTTATCTACTAGAGCTTGATACTTCTTATCTAAAGGTGAAGTTTCAACCGGTGCCACACTTTGATCCACATGGATATACTGTTTATCAAAGAGATCCAAGGCTGCTATATATCCAGCAGTTGAGTTAGTCGCCAGTTTTTTCATGTTTTCGGTGAACTGCCCCAAAGCAAGTTCAACCCGTCTCTGCATGATTGGCTGGTCTTTGTAGAGATTTCTGCTATCTGCTAAAAGTTGATCCACCTTAGATAGAACAGTTTGTTCATCAAATGCACCAGGTTGATAGGTCGATTGTAGGGCCGGAATCTTATTTTTCAAAGCTACTTCATAGCCCTTTGTCTGAACTTTAATGTAGTGATTGTGATCACCGTGAGGAATCACAAAGCTACCATTCTCTACTTGCAAACTATAAGGAGACACCCCATCACGTAGGGCAGTCGTATACAGTTCATTTAGGAAATCCAGTTCTGGATTCCCAGTTTGGAGAGGAATACGAACATGTTCTTTTCGAACAGCATAGGGATGGATATGGGTTGGATCATAGGCTTGATCCGGATTTCCAAAGACAAAGAATCCATTTGAAATGCGAATCGCTTCGAGCGGTACTCCGTAGGTCTGTGAGATATACTTGATTTTTTCTTCATCGCTCGCATCTCTCGAGAAACTTTCCACAGTCTTTGCAAGTGGTTGAACGTGCTGCGGCTGATGATTTTCTTTCAAGTGATCTTGGGCAGCTTTGATTTGGGCTGCAGTCAAGTTCTTCTTAAAGAAATAATGAGCGTGATCTCCATGAGAAACTACAAAACCTTGCTCATCTTCACTAATAACACGGTCAGCTGCAAAACTATGATCATGTTCTTCGCCGTGATGGTGGTCATGCTCCTCTCCATCATGGTCATGGTCTTCATGGTTGGTATCCTGACTTCCATGGTCACCGTCTTGGTCATGAGGATGATCTGGTTGAGCTGGATGCTCTGCTGGTTTGCTTGGATTTTCCAAAGGTGTTGGCTTCCCACTGTCGCTATTTAAAGGAATCATACGCGCAATCTTTTCTTCCAAGGCAGAAAGTTTTGTATACGGAATGAAATGATAGTGATTTCCATGAGGAATCGCCACGCCACTCGGTGTTCTACTTGAAATCTTAGCAGGGTCAAAAATCAAGCCATCTGATTCAGCATAACGTTGACTACTTGGAAGAGCATAGAGTTGCTGCAATAGACTTTGAAGACTCTCAGCTTGATTACTTGGTGTTTCAGCCTGTTGACTTGGGTTGGTAGTTTGACCAGTTGCGTTTGGACTCGGACGATAGTCCGTCACAGTCGGTTGTTTTCTAGTTCCAGAAAGGTAAGCTTGAGCAGCAGCTAATTCGCTAGCAGACAAGGAACTCTTTGGAATGTAGTGGTAATGTCCACCATGAGGGACAATATAAGCATCACCAGTATCTTCTATAATATCAGAAGGATTAAAGATGTAGCCATCATCAGTTGTATAGCGACCTTGAGATTGAGCAAGCGCCACTGCACTATTAGAAGTTGGTGCGTCGTGAGTATGGTCTTGTTTTTGGCGCTCAATTTCCTCCTTCGTACGAATATTATCAGCATGAGCCGCATCTTTAAGGTAGACATAATACTTACCATCAACCTTGATAATGTAGCCACCTTTGATTTCGTTGACAATATCAGCGTCTTTCAGTTGATAATTGGCATCTTTCATCAACAGTTCTTCGCTGAAAATCGCGTCAAAAGGAACTTTACCATTGTAATAATGGAAATGATCACCATGTGAAGTCACATAACCTTGATCGGTGATTTTCACGACAATTTGTTCAGCCTGAATATCTTCTTTTTTGCTAACTTGATCTGGTGTCTGGGTCTCTGTTTTTTGAGAATCTTGCTTCCCATCGACATAAGACACACGGTTATTATCTTTGTTTCCTTCTACCTGGTGTTGGTTCAATGCATAGATGCAAAGGCTTAGGGAAAGGACAAGAGCCGATCCTGCTGCAAGGCATTTCTTCTTCATTTTC
This sequence comes from Streptococcus oralis, assembly GCF_001075675.1. Lineage (GTDB taxonomy): Bacteria > Bacillota > Bacilli > Lactobacillales > Streptococcaceae > Streptococcus > Streptococcus oralis_V. The sequence continues at coordinate 17,682 of NZ_JUNW01000019.1, read as the reverse complement.
ATCATCTCCTCATTTTAATTCTTCTGCAAGAACATTCATATTTTCTTCTAGATTTTCTAAGTAAGTTTTGTCATTTTCAGGATCAGCTTCCAAAGGATTGAGTGTCTTTAGGCTAACTCCTGTTGATTTGACCAAGGTCTCAGCGACTTTAGAAGAAGCATTGCTCTCAGTAAAGATGGTTTTAACCTTATAGGTTTTAACGAATTCTTGGATTTCTGTCAACTGTCTCGGACTTGGCTCTTGTTCGGGAGAGATACCTGCAATACCAAGTTGATTAAGTCCAAATCGTTTAGCGAGATAAGAAAAAGCTGTGTGTTGTGTAACAAAGGTCTTTTGACTCGCTTTTTCAAAAATAGGCTGGTACTTCTTAGTCAATTCTTGTGCTTTAGCGATAAAGTTTTTAGCATTCTTTTGATACGTTTCCTTATTAGCACTATCAATCTCCGAAAGTTTGTCAGCGATAATCTGAGCTTCTTCACCTGCTTTTTCTGGATCTAACCAAGTGTGAGGGTCGTAGAGTGTTTTTTCATCGATGCCGTCACCAGCTTCAACATCTTCCAAACCTGGTACACGCTCCAAGGTCATTCCTTCAGAAGCTTCTAAAACCTTAACTTTTGAGTTTTTCAAGTTAGGATCTAGACTTCCGGCCCAAGATTCGAGCGTATGAGAATGGTAGACAAAGACATCCGCGTCATAAATAGCAGCAATGTCATTTGCTGACGGTTCAAAGGAGTGAATCCCACTACTTGACTGAATCATCCGTACATCATTCAAGTCCCCCGATACCTCTTTAACCATGGCATAGATTGGGTAAAAACTTGTTACAATCTTCATTCCTTTTGCTTCTTGTTTTTCTTTTTGACTACATGCTCCTAAGACAAGAACCAAGAGACATACCACTAATAATAGAAATGTTCTTTTTTTCATTGTTACTCCTTAACTAGTATTTAACCATTTAATTAACTAGTAAATAGTTTATCTTTATTTACACTATATGTCAAGATATTTTACATATTTTCATGAAAAAAATGAGAACTAGAACTTACATTCTGTTCTCATTTTCGATTTTAACTTTTCTAGTTCTCCTATCCTGTTTTTAGGAGTTAGAAAATGCTACTACCTTTACTTACTCTCTTTTAATAAAGCCAACAACTTTTCAGCTTCAGCCATAATGGTATTGTTATCCTGAGCACCAAATAGCAGGTTATTTTTTAAGCCAGTGAGAGTTTCTTTGGCATTGGACTTGATAATGGGGTCTTGGATCTTTGCAAGTAGCTCTTCAGCCTCTCTCAACTTCGCTTCAACCTTTTCAGTCTCGACCTGAGGTTCTTCTGGTTCCTCTGGTGATTCTTCTTCCGGCTCCTCAGTTGGTTTTGGAGATTCTGGTTTCTCACTTTGAGGCTTCTCTTCGCGTGGCTTTTCTTCCTCAGGTTTGTCTGTCCGAGGTTTCTCCTCTGATGGTTTTTCCGTTTGATTGGTATCAGCTTGACCATTTTGGTTTCTTTGAACATGGTCACTTGCATTGCCCCAACCACTATCTGAATGCGGACGTTCGTTTGGATGTTCGACATAGTACTTGACAGTCGCAAAGAGATCTTCTAGACTATACCCCTTAGGTGCCTCATAAAGTCCTTCGTCAAACCAGTCAAATTTGATGTTATGGTAATGATCATAATGAGGAATGATTAAACTACCGTTTTTAACTTCCACAGTATGTTGGAGATTGTAAGGCATACGATCAAGCGGCACCTTCTTAGCTGCTTTCACGCGGTTGTAGATAGCTTCTGCTCCTTTAGCCTCCGTATTTCCTGGATTCTGATGGTCTGTTGAAGGAGGAGTCAAACCTTTCTCTTTAGCATAAGCCTGGGCCGCTGCTCTTTCAGCTTCAGACAAACTATCTTTCTTAATCCAATGGCTATGGGTCATATGTGGAGTTACATAGGCATCCCCCTCATCACTGGTGATATCACGAGGATCAAAGATATAGCCATCTTCTGTTGTGTACTTGCCTGCCAACTTGGCCACTTGAATCTCATCATCTGTGTAAGCTATTTGCGCATTTGGTTTTCCTAGACGTTCTGGATGACGAATCGGTGCTAGAAAGGCCAAGATATCATCCACCAACTTGACTTTATCACTGCTTTCATCATTTAAACGTTCCAACAGTTTATCCAAAGTGTCAAAATCAGCTTGGCGCCCTTTATTATCAAGTAAGTCCTGATGAACTCTTGCTAGTAAATCATAAACCTTATTGTAAAATCCTTGATCACCAGATGGGAGGTTGGTTTTCTTAGCTCCGAGTTTATGATCTAAACTTTCTTGCTTGGCTAGCTTACTATCAATGGCTGCAGCAGTTTCTGCTGAAAGTTCCTTGGCAGGAATATAACGTGAGATTCCATTCTCCTCAAATACATAGCCGTCAGCTACTTTTCGAATCGCCTGTTTAACCAATTTTTCGTCAATTGGATTGCTTGGAGATGGTTGAGGATTTGGTGCAGGTTGCGGGCTTGGACTAGGTTCCGGAGTCGGTTGTGGACTTGGTTGTTCTGGTCTTGAATCCGGCACCCTATGGTTCGAACTGTACTGTAGAGGAATAATACGAGCGATTCGTTCTTCCAATTCAGACATCTGTGAATAAGGGATGAAATGGTAATGGTTCCCATGAGGCACAGCAACTCCTCTAGCTGTTCGACTTGTAATCTGTGCTGGGTCAAAGACAAGGCCATCAGATTCTACGTGTCGTTGGCTGAGTGGCAAGGCATAAAGTTGTTTCAGAAGGCTATCAATATCCTCATCACTCTGACTTGCTTGGTTATCGTCGCTACTGTTGTTAGCTGTGTTCGTGTTCGTATAGCTATTGCCTTGATTATTATAGGATGGAGTCCATCTATCTACATCGCTGCTGGTACTGTTGTTATTGGTACGGCGATAAGTAGGCGTATTTGATTGGCCACTTCTACCAGATAGGAAGGCTTCTGCGGCAGCCAATTCGCTGGCTGATAACTCACTCTTAGGAATGTAATGGTAATGGTTGCCATGAGGAACGATATAAGCATCACCAGTATCTTCAATGATATCGGATGCATTAAAGATATATCCATCATCCGTGGTATAGCGTCCCTGTGAACGTGCCAAGGCTACCGCACCATCGTTTGCTGAAGTTCCTCCTTCACGATGCTGACTATGCTCTTGTTTTTGCCGATTGATTTCTTCTTTTGTACGGACATTATCCGCATGGGCTGCATCCTTAAGGTAAACATAGTATTTTCCATCTACCTTGATAACATAACCACCCTTGATTTCACTGATAATATCCTCGTCCTTGAGCTGGTAGTTTGGATCCTTCATCAGCAACTCTTCACTGATGATAGCGTCATAAGGGACTTTGCCATTATAGTAATGATAGTGGTCGCCATGCGAAGTGACATAGCCCTGGTCTGTTATCTTGATGACGATTTGCTCCGCATTGATGCCTTCTTTCTTGCTAACCTCATCAGGAGTCAGATTCTCCGTTTTTTGTGCCGCCTGTTTTCCATCTATATAGGAAACACGATTATTTTCTTTGACTGTTCTAGCTTGATACAGTCCCAACTCGTAAGAACAGACACTTAAAATTAAAGCTGCCGCAGAACCAGCAAGGTATTTTTTATTAATTTTCATTGAAACTCACTTTCTTTTTTGATATTTCTATTTGCAATTCATTTCTAAATTGCAGAAACTCCTCTCTATTAATTAACTGGTTAATAGTTTACTCCTAAATTTGCAACTTGTCAAGAATTTTATGAACCAGTTAAGTATTTTTTTATTCTTCACCGCTACTTTCTCTAGAATGGACTTTATATAAAAAAGATTTTCTTGAAAATTCTTTAAAAAAGCCCCTGCAACTGAGTTGCAAGGACTTTTCGATTAATCAAAATTAACGTATTCTTTTTGAAGTTCAAGGACTTCTTCCATTGTTGAGCATTCTGTAAGGGCACGGTTTGCGTACTCTTCCATCTTAGCTGTATCCAATTTCTTCATCAAGCTACGCGTACGAAGTACAGATGTTGCTGACATAGAGAACTCATCCAAGCCCATTCCGACAAGAAGTGGAACAGCTTGTTGATCACCAGCCATCTCACCACACATTCCAGCCCATTTCCCTTCAGCGTGAGCTGCTTTGATCACATTGTTGATCAAGCGTAGGATTGATGGGTTGTATGGTTGGTAAAGGTATGAAACTTGTTCGTTCATACGGTCTGCTGCCATTGTGTATTGGATCAAGTCGTTTGTACCAATTGAGAAGAAGTCAACTTCTTTAGCAAATTGATCTGCAAGCATGGCTGCTGCTGGGATTTCGATCATGATACCAACTTGGATATTATCCGCAACTGCAACACCTTCAGCAAGAAGGTTTGCTTTTTCTTCGTCAAAGACTGCTTTCGCTGCACGGAATTCTTTCAAGAGCGCAACCATTGGGAACATGATACGCAATTGACCGTGAACAGACGCACGAAGAAGGGCACGGATTTGTGTGCGGAACATAGCATCTCCAGTCTCAGAGATAGAGATACGAAGGGCACGGAATCCAAGGAATGGGTTCATTTCGTGAGGCATATCGAAGTAAGGAAGTTCCTTATCTCCACCGATATCCATTGTACGAACGACAACAGGTTTACCGTTCATTCCTTCAAGTACAGCCTTGTAAGCTTCGTATTGCTCGTCTTCTGTTGGGAAGTCTTGAGAATCCATGTACAAGAACTCTGTACGGTAAAGACCAACAGCTTCAGCACCGTTGTCATTGACACCTTCAACGTCTTTTGGAGTACCGATGTTGGCAGCCAATTCAAAGTGTTTGCCATCAGCAGTTACTGTTTTAGCATCTTTCAAGAGAGCCCATTCAGCTTTTTGTTTCGCATAAGCTTCACCAGCAGCCTTGAATTCAGCCGCTTGCTCATCAGTTGGATTGATAATAACCTCACCTGTGATACCGTTAACGGCAAGAATATCACCGTCTTTAACGATTTCAGTGATGTTGTTTGTTCCCAATACTGCTGCAATTTCAAGTGTACGCGCCATGATAGCAGAGTGGCTTGTACGTCCACCAATGTTGGTTACAAAAGCTTTTACAAAGTTTTTGTCCAATTGAGCTGTATCTGAAGGAGTCAAGTCATGCGCAATCACAATCACTTCTTCATTGATAGAAGCTGGGTTTGGCAATTTTTTACCAAGGAGGTTGGCCAATACACGTTTTGTCACGTCGCGGATATCCGCAGCGCGTTCTTGCATGTATGGGTTGTCTTCCATGCCTTCAAAGATAGTGATAAACATGTCTGTTACTTCTTTCAGACCTGCTTCTGCATTCACTTTCTTCGCACGGATTGTTTCCTTGATTTGGCTGATCATTTCTGGGTCAGCAAGAACCATTAAGTGAGCGTCAAAAACTTGAGCTGCTTCTTCACCGAGCGTACCTACTGCTTTCTCGCGAATAACAGAAAGCTCGTCTTGTGATGCCTGTAGAGCGGCATCAAGGCGAGCTTCTTCTGCGTTTGTATCTTCGACTGTAATAGTCTCAAATGACAAATCCGGTTGAACGAGTAGATATGCTTTTGCAACTGCAACACCGTCAGATGCTGCGATTCCTTTAAGCATTTCTGTCATTTTCCTTATGCCAATCCTTCTTTTTCCATAGTTTCAGTGATAGCAGCGATTGCGTCGTCAGCATCTGCACCTTCAGCTGAAATTGTAACGTCAGCACCTTGGCCAACACCAAGACTCATAACACCCATGATAGATTTAAGATTTACTGATTTACCTTTGTATTCAAGAGTGATATCTGAAGCAAATTTGCTAGCTGTTTGAACCAACAATGTTGCTGGACGCGCGTGAATACCTGTTTCTGCCACTACGTGGAAATCTTTAGAAGCCATAGTTTGACTCTCCTTTAGTTATTTCTTTTTTGAGTTATATGTGATAACCCTTACAAGACTGTATTATATCACCTTCTAGATAATTTTTCAAGTATTTTATGGACTTTTACTGAAAATGAAATTACTTCTTTTTCTATTAAATGAGCACTCTAGTAACTAAATAGCATATTTAAACACTAATTGTTCAAAGAATGTCATCATCAAAATTCAATTTTCAAAGCTATTTTCCCTTAATACCAATCAGAGGACAATCCTAGTAAATAATGAAATAATACTATTTAACTATAATTAATATAACTCAGTAAATCCATTATTTGAAAAGACTTCATCAAATCCTGAAATTCTAAAACCTACTCTTACCATCAACAGTAGAGAATTTATCCAATTTGCTACTTAAAGTAAAATAAGTTTGTAGCCCCTAACAGTAAAAAGGTAGATATATCTAAGTGGTATAAGTAGAACTAAAACTTTGATTGATTCCATTCAAATAAAGTATCCAACCAATCAAAAACGACATTATGGGCGAGTCTTAGATTATTGACTTGGCAATGAGCGTCCGCACCACTTTCCGCCTCAAATACTTGAAGTTTAGTTTGTTGATTTTTAGATTTAAGTTCTTCATAAATCACCTTAGTTTGATGCTGCAGTTCAGCACCCTCACCCTTTCCCATGATAAAAAGGCATGGGCATTGAATTTTTTGGTAATCCACAATCTTTGCATGGTTAAATACATCATCAATAGCACTCTTAAAATCAGAAGTACCAAACTGCCATGCATACTTTTTAAGATTTAAATTTGCTGATTCATTCCAATTTCCAGCTAATTTTAAAATGGCATTTATTAACCAACTAGGTGCTTTCAAACTTGATCCAAATTCTTTTCTGAAAAGTTCTGCAACGTCGTAAATAGGGGTACTAGCAATCCAAGCATGAATTCTTGGATCCTTTTCGACAGCTTGTGCAGTAAAATATCCCCCTCCGCTGACACCATAAATAGCTAAATAATTTAGTTTAGGATTTCTATTTTCCAACCAGTCTATGCATAATGAAATTGGAATAGAAGCATCCACATCAAAGACCAGCCCTCTACTAGGATTGCTCCCTTGACCAGGAAGATCAACCATTAAAACATTATAATTTCGTATCCATCCAGGATATCCTGCAAAGTAAAATAAATCTTCGCGATAAGTATCACCTCCACCAATCATGATTATCGTTGGGCAATTATCGTCGCTATGAAGATAATAACCAGGCAAGTAAGAACCCTGATAGGGAATAGTTAATTTTTCAATCGGTGCACCTAGTGAATGAATTGCACTAGAAAACACCTTCTCCATTTGACGAACGGTCGGTAAATACTCTTCAGAAAATGGATCGGTAAATTGGATTGCCGAGCGAAGTGAGTAGGTCTGTGCAAGATAATACTGCGCCTTTGTTTGTTCACTCAATCCTGAATTACTTGCTTCTTGTTCAAGGTAGTTTACATGCGATAAAAATACATTTTTCCAGTCATCAGGCTTTGGTGAGTTCCCCAATCTTTGAGCAAGATAATAAAGCTCTCCATGAGAGAAACCAAAAATTTCACCGATTCCTAACAACCAATTGAAGAAAAAATCCGTATCACCATTCTTAAAAAATATTTGAGTCGATTGCCGTTTTAAAATAACATCATTTTCTTTCACCACGCGCCTCCTAATTCTGTGTTCTTTCATTCATTTAATCTAATTATAATCTGATAACATTCTCTATCAAACAAAAGCATTCAGATATCCATTTTTTAATCTTATAATCACAGATAGTGTATCACATAAAATGAACTTTTTCAAACATTGTATTTATATACTCCTTATGAAAGGATACGAAACTCATAAGTATCCTATATAAAATTAACCAATGATCCATTTTTATGAATACATCATAATCTGTCATTTCCACTTTGGTTATATTTTAGATATTCTAATACAAAATATTGGGACATCTTGTGTAGAAAATTTCTTTTTTTCGTAAATATTACAGTTTCTATTTTATTAAAGTATTGTCTCAGCTAGACTTATTCCTGTTCTTACGATTTTTGCTATTTTCTTCGTTTTCCTTTCTGATAACTTGCTGAAAATCTTCTATTTATCTTACCAATATACAGTATATAGTTTTTTTGTTTTGATAAACTTTGATAGTTCAATGAAAACCCAATTTTACACTCTGACAAAACACTATATCTTGTGCTTTGTTTTTGAAACTGTAACTTTTTAGCACAAGATTTAGTTTAAAAAGTTTGACAAAGTTTTTTTTTCTGATATACTAAGAAAGTAATCTATTTTGAAAGAGGAGTTACGAAAATGGTAACCGTTTATTCTAAAAACAACTGTGTCCAATGTAAGATGACCAAGCGTTTCTTGGACAGCAACAATGTCGCTTATCGTGAGATCAATCTCGACGAGCAACCAGAGTACATCGATCAAGTTAAAGAGCTCGGTTTCAGCGCAGCTCCTGTTATCCAAACACCAACTGAAGTCTTTTCAGGCTTCCAACCAGGAAAACTGAAACAATTAGCATAATCTTAGTACATCATCCAGAAGAGATTGCTTCTAGGGCTAACTTAGAGGCCTTTCTTTTGTAATTAGATAAAGGAAATTTTATGGGATTAAAACATCTTGAGGACGTAACTTACTTCCGTCTCAATAACGAAATCAACCGTCCTGTCAATGGACAAATCATGCTTCATAAAGATAAGGAAGCCTTGGATGCCTTCTTTAAAGAAAATGTAGTTCCAAATACCATGGTTTTTGATTCAATTACTGATAAAATCAACTACCTTATTGAACATAACTACATCGAAACTGCATTTCTCAAGAAATACCGTCCAGAGTTTTTGGAAGAATTGCATCAATTTATCAAGGACCAAAACTTCCAATTCAAATCATTCATGGCTGCCTATAAGTTTTACAACCAGTATGCCTTGAAGACTAATGACGGTGAATATTACCTTGAAAGTATGGAAGACCGTGTCTTCTTTAACGCGCTTTATTTTGCTGACGGGGATGAAGCGATTGCGACTGATATTGCCAATGAAATCATCCACCAACGCTATCAACCAGCTACTCCTTCCTTCTTGAATGCTGGTCGTGCTCGTCGTGGAGAGTTGGTATCTTGTTTCTTGATTCAAGTAACTGATGACATGAACTCTATCGGACGTTCCATCAACTCAGCTCTCCAACTTTCACGTATCGGTGGTGGTGTGGGAATTTCCCTCAGCAACCTTCGTGAAGCTGGAGCTCCTATCAAAGGTTATGAAGGTGCTGCTTCTGGTGTCGTACCAGTTATGAAGCTTTTTGAAGACAGCTTCTCTTACTCAAACCAACTCGGGCAACGTCAAGGTGCTGGGGTTGTCTACCTCAACGTCTTTCACCCAGATATCATCGCTTTCCTTTCAACTAAGAAAGAAAATGCCGATGAAAAAGTTCGTGTTAAGACCCTCTCACTTGGAGTTGTGGTGCCCGATAAATTCTACGAATTGGCTCGTAAAAATGAAGAAATGTACCTCTTCAGCCCTTACTCTGTAGAGCTTGAGTATGGTGTGCCATTCAACTATATCGATATCACTGAGAAATATGATGAATTGGTTGCAAATCCAAATATCCGCAAGACAAAAATCAAGGCGCGTGATTTGGAAACTGAAATTTCTAAATTGCAACAAGAGTCTGGTTACCCTTATGTAGTCAACATTGATACAGCCAACCGTGCGAATCCCGTTGATGGTAAGATTATCATGAGTAACTTGTGCTCTGAGATTCTTCAAGTTCAAGAACCAAGCTTGATCAACGATGCTCAAGAATTCCTTCAAATGGGAACGGACGTTTCATGTAACCTTGGTTCAACCAACGTTGTCAACATGATGACTTCACCTGACTTTGGTCGTTCTATCCGTGCGATGGTTCGTGCTTTGACTTTCGTTACAGATAGTTCACACATCGTAGCTGTTCCTACTATCGACCACGGAAACAGTTTGGCTCACACCTTTGGTCTTGGTGCCATGGGACTTCATAGTTACCTTGCCCAACAACTGATTGAGTACGGATCACCTGAGTCAATTGAATTTACAAGCATCTACTTTATGCTTATGAACTACTGGACCTTGGTAGAATCTAATAACATCGCGCGCGAACGTGGTATCACCTTCCACAACTTTGAAAAATCAGACTATGCTAATGGAAGCTACTTTGACAAGTATGTGACAGGCGAGTTTGTTCCAAAATCAGACCGTGTTAAAGAACTCTTTAAAGATGTCTTTATCCCAAGTGCTGCTGACTGGGCTGAACTTCGCGAAAAGGTTCAAGCAGATGGTCTTTATCACCAAAACCGTCTAGCTGTTGCTCCAAATGGTTCTATCAGCTACATCAACGATGTTTCTGCTTCTATCCACCCGATTACGCAACGCATTGAAGAACGCCAAGAGAAGAAAATCGGTAAAATCTACTATCCTGCTGCAGGTTTGTCAACAGATACTATCCCTTACTACACTTCTGCTTATGACATGGATATGCGTAAGGTGATTGATGTTTACGCTGCCGCAACTGAACACGTGGACCAAGGGCTTTCACTCACTCTCTTCATGCGTAGCGACATTCCAAAAGGTCTTTACGAATGGAAGAAAGAGAACAAACAAACGACACGTGACTTGTCTATCCTTCGTAACTATGCCTTCAACAAGGGTATCAAGTCTATCTACTACGTCCGTACCTTTACAGATGATGGTGGAGAAGTCGGTGCTAACCAATGTGAAAGCTGTGTGATTTAATTTTTATCTGGGGCAACCACATTTTCTCAGACTACTGATTAAGTTCCCCATCATACAAAACTTGATAAGTATCTTAAATACTATGAAAAACTAAAAAGTCGGGCTTCCGACTTTTTGTGCGATACTCTTCTCAGACTATGATAAAATAGAGATGATTCGGCAATCGCATTATTACATACAGAAAGAGATTTCAAATGGAAACTTACTACAAAGCCATTAACTGGAATGCCATCGAAGATGTCATCGACAAATCAACTTGGGAAAAGCTGACAGAGCAATTCTGGCTCGATACGCGTATTCCCTTGTCAAATGACCTAGACGACTGGAGAAAACTATCAAACAAAGAAAAAGACTTGGTTGGAAAAGTCTTTGGTGGTTTGACCCTTTTGGATACCATGCAATCTGAAACAGGGGTTCAAGCACTTCGCGCAGACATCCGTACACCACATGAGGAAGCTGTTTTCAACAACATCCAGTTTATGGAATCTGTCCACGCAAAATCCTATTCTTCTATCTTTTCGACCTTGAATACCAAGGCCGAAATCGAAGAAATCTTTGAATGGACCAACACTAATCCCTACCTTCAGAGAAAAGCGGAGATTATCAATGAAATCTACCTCAATGGTAGCCCACTAGAAAAGAAAGTTGCCAGTGTCTTCCTTGAAACCTTCCTCTTCTACTCTGGTTTCTTTACACCACTTTACTATCTCGGTAACAACAAACTGGCCAACGTTGCGGAAATCATCAAACTGATCATTCGTGATGAGTCTGTTCATGGAACTTACATTGGTTACAAATTCCAACTTGGTTTCAATGAATTACCTGAAGAAGAGCAAGAAAAACTCAAAGAATGGATGTACGACCTGCTCTACACTCTCTACGAGAACGAAGAAGGTTATACAGAAAGTCTCTATGACGGTGTTGGTTGGACTGAAGAAGTTAAAACCTTTCTTCGTTACAATGCCAATAAGGCCCTTATGAATCTTGGACAAGATCCACTCTTCCCAGATTCAGCTGATGATGTCAACCCAATCGTTATGAACGGTATTTCAACAGGAACTTCTAACCACGACTTCTTCTCTCAAGTCGGAAATGGTTACCTCCTTGGTGAAGTTGAAGCCATGCAAGACGAGGACTACAACTACGGTTTAGACTAATTTGGCCGATCATTCAAAATATCATGGTTTGTTTAAAACAACCATGATATTTTTGTTTTTTTGTTTTATTTTGTTTTTTTCTATTTGATTAATTGAGCGTTTTATGGTAAGATAATAATAGTAGAAATCGAGGTGATAAGGATGCTAAAGCAAGAAAAACTAGATAGTATTCTAGAAGCAGTAAACACAAAAGGCACTATTACTGTAAAAGAGATTATGGAGAGTCTTGATGTGTCAGATATGACAGCTCGCCGCTACTTACAAGAATTGGCAGATAAAGATTTGCTGGTTCGTGTGCATGGTGGCGCTGAAAAACTTCGTACAGGTTCTCTCTTAAACAACGAACGCTCAAACGTTGAAAAACAAGGCTTGCAGATTGCTGAAAAACAAGAAATTAGCCGTTTTGCAGGTCATTTGATTGACGAAGGTGAAACCATTTTTATCGGGCCAGGAACAACCTTAGAATGTTTTGCTCGTGAACTCCCAATTGATAATATTCGTGTTGTAACAAACAGTCTTCCAGTTTTTCTCATCCTAAACGAACGAAAACTAACAGATTTGATTTTGATTGGTGGAAATTATCGCTCTATCACTGGAGCTTTTGTGGGAACACTTACCCTGCAGGATTTAGCCAATCTTCAGTTTTCTAAAGCTTTTGTAAGTTGTAATGGTATCAAGGATAAAGCTATTGCTACTTTCAGTGAAGAAGAGGGCGAGGTTCAACGAATCGCCTTGAACAATGCCAATAAAAAATACTTACTGGCAGACCACAGCAAGTTTAATAAGTTTGATTTTTACACTTTCTACAATATCTCAGAGATTGATACCATCGTTTCAGATTCCAAACTGAGTCAGGAAACATTTGAAGATCTATCGAAACAAACAACCATTCTTTTATCAAAACCATAAAAATTCCCCTGCCTTTTGGCGGGGAATTTTTGTTGAATTTTAATCAATAAGTTGTGTCTCAGCTAGTTTCTTGTACCAGTGAGCCGATTTCTTTGGATAGCGCTCCTGAGTCTCAAAATCAACATAGAAGAGACCGTAACGCTTTTCATAGCCATTTGACCAAGAAAAGACATCCATTAGCGACCAGATAAAGTATCCTTTGACATTGGCTCCATCAGAGATTGCAGATGCAATCACTTCCATATGTTTCTTAACATAATCAATCCGCCCATCATCGTAGACTGTCCCATCCACAAACTCATCTTTGTATCCGAGACCATTCTCAGTGATGTAGATTTTTTTGTAATTAGGATAATCTTTCTTCACGCGCATGATTTGGTCATACAAACCTTGAGGGTAGATAATCCAATCCCAATCGGTACGTGGGACATAATCAGGAGCTACACGACGACCAACTCCCTTAATCTGATACTTAGAGCTTCCTTTTTCACCTTTTCCATTGTGGATGATTTCCGTCTCTCCATCAAAGGCTTGCATCCAATCACTCATATAGTAGTTAATTCCTAGGAAGTCGTTCAAGTCTTTTGCAGCTTCTAGGACTGCGAAGTCTTCTTCACGCAAATCTAAGCTTCCACCATTGACTGCTAAGATATGGTTGACACCTTCCATGGTTTCTTCGGAATATCGTCCTAGATAAGTTGCATCCAAAATAAATTTATTGTGAATGATATCTTCTAACTCAGCCGCTCGAACATCTGCTGGATTATCTGGATCCAGAGGATACTTAGTAGGCAGGGCATGAACCACACCAATTTCACCTTTATAACCTTTACCTTTATATAGCTTGACTGCACGCGCATGCGACACCATCATATTGTGATGAGATTGGAAGACTTTGGCAAGGTCGTACTGAATACCTGGAGGGAATTTCCCAACCAAGTATTGACCATCACCAATTGGCCCAATTTCATTAAAGGTTGTCCAATAGTTAACTTCAGGAAATTCTTCAAAACAGAAAGCCGCGTAGTCTACAAAGTGTTCAATGTTTTCACGGTTTAAGAAGTCTCCATTTGAATGTAGAGCTTCTGGCGTGTCAAAGTGATGAAGAGTTACAAAGGGCTCAACATGCCGTTTGTGACATTCTGCAAATAGATTATGATAGAACTCAACCCCCTTGTCATTAACCTTCCCATAACCAGTTGGAAAGATACGTGACCAAGCGATTGAAATACGGATACCATTGACACCATACTCTTCTGCAAGTTTGAGGTCAACTGGGTATTTGTGGTAGAAATCACTGGCTGGTTCAGCAGTGTACCAGTAGTTATCTTTGAGGTATTTGTCCCAGGCAACTGGTCCTTTACCATCGGTATTGGTCGCACCTTCTGCTTGATAGGCTGCTGTTGCCCCGCCAAAAATAAAGTCTTTTGGAAGTGTTTTTGTCATTTGATTCACCTTTCAAGAAATAGAAATGAGATGGAGATAGAGTTGGGAGGAGTTCCGCCATCTCACTTCTTTGCTCTTTACCTTTTACTCTTCGAACTGCGCTTGAACAAAGGCAAGAGCGCCTTTTCCATCACGAGTCAGTTTAATGTATTGGCCACCTTCTGTCTTGGCAAGTTTGATACCAAGTTTGTCGGTTTCGGCCTTCATGTCTTCAAAGTTTGAAGCAACTTGAGGAGCAAGGATAACCAGATCAAACTCAGGCAACATTTCACGGTGAGCACCATAGCCACCAGCTGCTGCTTTAACAGGAACTTTGTACTCTGCAGCTGCCTTGTTTAGAGCATTTGCAAGGAGACCACTTGTACCTCCTCCTGCACAGAGAACGAGAACATTTGTTTCTTCTGTGATTGTGTTTTGCGCTGCTTCTACACCAGCTTTTTCAAGAATAGCATCTGCTTTGGCAGTATTGAAGTTTGCAGCTACTTTTTCTTTCAATTCATCATTGGCTTTGCCTGAACGCTCTTCTTCAAGAATTTGTTCATCATAAACCTTGAGGAATGGATAGTAAATGGCTACGTCAACAAGGATTAACAAAGCAGCAAGTACAAATGACAAGAATTGGAAGTTTGTACCGAGAACAATACCGAGCGGACCTGGTGTTGTCCAAGGAAGGTTGGCAGTAAATGAGTTCATGCCAAGCGTTTCAATAAAGAATTTAAAGATCCATACGTTGGCAATTGGCGCAAAGATGAAAGGAATAAAGAAAATCGGATTCAATACAAGCGGTGCACCAAACAAGATTGGTTCATTTACACCAAAGAAAGTTGGAACTACTGAAGCACGTCCGATTGCACGGTTTCGTTTTGATTTAGTTAACCACATGAACATGAATGGAACAACCAGTGTCGCACCAGTACCACCCATGGTAACGATAAACATTTGTGTACCAGAAGTAAGAATCTTGTCAGCGTGCATACCTTGTTGGAGAAGGTTCAAGTTGACTTCGGCATTTGCATAGGTAATAGCTGCGATTGCTGGTTCAACGATAGATGGACCATGGATGCCAACAAACCAGAAGAAGGCAAAGGCACCAAAGATAATGGTAATACCTAGATAACCATCAGCAGCAGAGAATAATGGTGCAAAGAATTTACCGATTGATTCAGCTACGCTTGCACCAACAAAATGACGAGCTAGTAAATCGAGAGCATAAAGAGAAACCACTGATAGAGTGAATGGAATCACATCTTTAAAGACTTGTGAGATATTTGGTGGAACTTCGTCAGGCATGCGAATAGTGACGTTGTTCTTAACACAGACCTTATAGATAGCTACAGTAACAAAGGCAGCAAGAAAGGCTGAAAGCAACCCTTTTGTCCCCAAGAATCCAGTAGCTAGGCCATTTTCGATAGGATCAGCTGCCAACATTAACAAACCAACAATCGCAGCCAAAAGTGTCGACATATAGTTGATTTGGTTGGTTTTCTCCATGCTACGGTTTACTGAGTCGGTCAATGACTTAGCTGTTGTACCAGCTACCAAGAGAGCTAGAATCCCCATTGAATAGCTATAAGCTTTCATGAGGAGATTGACAACATCGTCAGACCATTTAAAGCCCCATGAGTTTGGTACAAAAGCAATCAAGATAAAGATACTTGAGAAGAGAATAACTGGCATTCCAGCAATGAAACCATCTCGAATGGCACGAAGGTAGATATTACGAGACAGTTTTTCAAAGAAAGGCTTTCCTTTCTCGATAAAAGCAATTAATTTATTCATTACTTAACTCCTCTCTTGTAGAGTTCGATTAAATGGTGCATCAAATCTTTTAACAAGATAGTTGTCATCAAGTGATCCTGACCGTGCATCATGGTTACACTATAGGCTAAGTCCTCACCTGAAGCTTCCTTAGTTAATAGACTTGTTTGCGCGTGATGAGCCTCAGCGATGCAACCACCAGCTTCCTCTACGAGAGTATCAGCTTTCGCAAAATCGCCAGCTTCAGCAGCCTTCAAGGCTTCCAATAGTTTTGAACGAGCATCGCCAGCATAGGCTACGATTTCAAAACCTAACAATGTTACTTCTTCTCTATTCATGATAGAATTCTCCTTATGTATTTTTAATTAAATTTTTATGACAATAAACGTTGGATATGTAGAACTAGATAAACTCGTTCACTTTTATACAAATCAAGACCCGTATGTTGCGTAATCACATCATAGATCTTGGAACCAATCTCGAACGCTTTTGGATAGGATTGTTTAATATGATCTTCCATATCCAGAAGTGATTGGTTATCATCTCTGGAACGGTCTAAATAATCCAAAAAATAGTTGAGATGAATCATAAAGCGATCATAGAAATGGTTATTCTCTTTGGTTCGTTGAATAGCGTAAGTCTGTAGCACTTCTTCAACATTCTTGAGGATTTCTTTCCTCTTGTCTATCGACTCAACCACTTGAACTTCGTTCTCCCCTTCGGCATTGATGAAATGATAAGCGATCCGAATAATTTCATCCTCAGGGAAATGATCTGTCAACTTCTGACGATAGATTTCAAAGGCTTCCTTTGCGATTTGAAAAGCGATAGGATACTTGGCAGAAATATCTGGCAGATTGCTATCCTTGTACCTTCCTTGTGTTAGAGCTTGATAAGAACAGTAAATATGATCTGTCAAGGTTACGTAGAGATACTCTTGAATCGGATAATGATATTTCTTTGATAGCTTATCAATGATTTCATAAGTCACTGTGATAAAATCAAGCGGAACATCTTTGAGGAGAGCCATAAAGTTTTCTCTGGACTCTTCTGTCTTCATCCGAAAGATTTTCTCAACTTGATCTTCAGAAATTAAATCCCCCTTCTTTTTCCCAAATGCAATCCCCTTACCAATCACAATCACCTCTTCTCCTTTGTCATTTCTGACAAGCGAGACGTTGTGATTCATTGGGTTTAGAATTCGATACATGTCAACCTCCTTTTATATCTTAAAGGTATATGAGTACAAAAAATGACCACAAATGAACTAGAAAATCAGCCGATTTCTAATTCACCTGTGATCATGCCTAATATTACTTAGTAACACTCACCTTGTATTAACTTGTGATTTAAGTATAGCACAAGTAAGTTTTTTTGTAAACCTTTACATTCAACTTTTTTTAAAATTTTTATTTAGATCAATGTTCCTAAGATTAGGGGGAAAACTTATACACGTTCAGTCCATGAAGTCGCTGTGGTTTGGAGAACTTTGTTGAGTTCATCAATGTTCTCAAATCCAGTTGTGCGTAGCCATTCACGAGCTGCTGCTTCACCGTCTTTAATGTAGGCTTCAACTGATCCTGCCCAGGTTGCACGTCCACAAAGAACTCCGTTGAAGTTTGCTCCTGATTCGTGGGCAAAGACAAGCGTTTCTTGGAAGAGTTTAGCTGATACACCTGCACTCAAGTAGATGTATGGAAGATTTGTT